>JBBSPP010000123.1:0-7597 GCA_038258625.1 Chitinophagales bacterium | reverse complement strand
CAATCAAGTAAAAAACCCTTTTCATATAGAATTGGACACCTATAAAAATCAGGATTACCAAGGTTATACTGATATTAAGTTGAGCAATGTAGCAAAAGATCCTTCATTTTTGCGTGAAGTATTATCTTATCAAATATTACGCCAATATATGCGTGCGCCTTTGTCGAACTATGCCAACGTATCGGTAAATGGAACGCTGATTGGACTTTACAGCAATTCGGAGTCCATAAATAAAGGGTTTGTAAACCGTAATTTTTACTCAAAGAGTAATGCCTTTTTCAAATGCAACCCAATTGCTGGCGCAGGTCCACAAAGCACTGATTTGCCTAATATGGTTTACCTTGGTGCAGATAGTACGTTGTCCTACCCTGCCTATGAATTAAAATCTGACAACGGTTGGAAAGACCTCATAAACCTTTGCGATACATTGAAAAATACCACTGTATCCATCGAAAAAATATTGGACGTTGACCGCGCAATTTGGATGTTGGCTTTTGATAATGCCGTGGTAAATTTGGATAGCTACATTGGCGCTTTTTCCCAAAATTATTATTTATACCGTGATGACAACGATCGTTTTAATGCCATAATTTGGGATTTGAATGAATCATTCGGAGGGTTCACTTCTACCGGTTCCGGAAATTTAAACTCGAATACCGCCAAGCAACAAATGAGCCATTTGCTAAATGCAACCTCAGCTAATTATCCACTTATTCAAAAATTATTGAGTGTTCCCCTATACAAAAGAATGTACTTGGCACATCTTAAAACAATCCTCACCGAAAATTTTTCGAGCGGGACTTACCAAACACAAGGGCAAGCTTTGCAAACGACTATCAGCGCGGCGGTGCAGGCTGACCCTAATAAATTTTACACTTTTGCAAACTTCCAAAGTAATTTAACTACCGATGTTGGTGGCGGACCTGGGCCAGGTGGCGGGTCAACAATTGGTATTACAAATTTGATGGATGCGCGCGCCACATACCTTTTGGGTCAATCTGATTTTACAACAACTGAACCTACAATTAGTAACGTAACAGTTTCAAATAATTCGCCTACACTTAATTCTACCGTTACAATTACGGCATCAGTTACCAATGCAAATACTGTTTATTTAGGTTACCGCCGAAAAGTGGATAAAGCATTCAAAAGAGTATTAATGTATGACGATGGTGCGCACAATGATGGCGCGGCAAATGATGGCGTGTATGGTTTAGATTTGGTCATGTCAAATATTTTTTTACAGTATTATATTTATGCTGACAATGCCAATATTGGAAAATTTTCACCAGCCCGTGCAGAGCATGAATTTCATACAATAAATATTGTTACACCACCTGTAGGCGATATTGTAATAAACGAATTTTTAGCATCGAACAGTACGATTGCAACAGACCAAGATGGCGAATATGATGATTGGATAGAGCTACATAATAATACATCAAGCAGCATCAACATTTCGGGATATTATCTTAGCGATGATGTTGACGATTTATTAAAATATCAAATCCCTACTGGCGCAAGCATTCCAGCAAATGGATATTTTATTGTTTGGGCAGATGGAGATATTACCCAAACGGGCTACCACGCCGACTTTAAATTGGCCGCGGCTGGCGAAACTCTTTTCTTGTCAAACCCATCGGGTACCATTGTTGATCAGATATTTTTTCCTGCTCAACAAACAGATATTGCCTATGGTCGTTTTGCAAATGGCACGGGAAATTTTCAACAATTGCACCCGACGTTTAATGCAGAAAATAAATTGAACACGAGCACGAAAAATTTGTCGATGGAAAAATTAGGACTAAAAATATTCCCTATCCCTGCCCAAGAAGTTTTGAATATTGAAATCACAAAAGACAATTCCACCGAGCAGCAACTTCGTGTGTATGATTTGATGGGGCGGAATGTTTTTGAAAGTACGATTCAAAAATCGCTTAGTATCGAAACATCAACTTGGACTTCTGGCCTGTACATTCTACGAGTGGGTAGCACATCAGCTAAGTTTTTGGTGAAATAAAATTGTAAAAGTTACCGCCAAATTACTCGTACAAATCAGGGAACAATTTCATTACCGAGTCTATCTGATTAGGAGTAAGATAGCGTGCCCCAAAAGAAGTTGACAACGGGCGACCTGCACTTTCGCGGAAGCCTGCGCGCGTTTCGGCACTCCAAATTTTTAGCTCTTTACCCAGGCCATTTTTTATGGCGCGGTAGTCTGTGGCTTGCTCTGATTTTTTTAGCCCGCCGGGTAGTATTTGTTGAATAGCAAATTGCACAAACCCAAAAAATCCAAGCGTATGGAAAAAATCAATGTGCGCTAACTCATGCCCAATCACACCATTGCGTGCCGTGGGCGAAAGGTTGTCAAACTGAAAATGATTATATGGTCCGCCTACATTCTGATTAATTTTTATGCGATATTTTCTTTTTTGTGGCGGTACAAAAATTGACCACCAAGTGTATGCCGCCGCCATGGCCGAGCCTCGATTATGTATTTTTATTTCAATATTGGCATTATCCAAATTTGAATAAGCTTTTACCTGAGTTTGTAAAGCGTTATTTCCAAGCTCTTGTATAGTTTGCGAAAACAAATCCGGAGTAAAAGTTATAAGAATAAAAAGCAGCAGAATCAATTTACCCATTTGTCAATTTATTCATCACGTAATATGCTGCGGGGCACACCTCGGTATTTTTCAGTGTAATACTTTTTCTTTTTAAAAAAACATCTTCATCAGTATAAGGATAGCGCGCACAATCTGACGGTCGTGCTTCATAAATTTGGCAGGTATTATCTTCATTCAAAAAAGTACAGGGCGAAGATTTTAGTACATAATCATTATCACCATCAAGGTATAAATATTGCTGAATCAACTCGCCCTCTTTCAGGCCAAGGAATTTTGATATGCGTTTTATATCGGGCATTTTAAATCTTGGCGAATGATTTTTGCAACAGCGGGCACAATCAAGGCAATCTATTTTGCTAAATGCTTCTTCGTGCAACTCGGGCAAAAGATTGATGATTTTTCTATCAGGTTTTTTTTTGCTCAAAAATTTAGCAAAGGTTTTCTTTTCCTTCTGCGCTTTTTGCTCCCAAGTATTATCAAGCATCTTGCATAGCTTTTATACCATCGAGCATGGCTACGACCACAGCCGCAAGGTCAAATTTTTCTTGCCAGCTCCAATCCTGCCGTGCCGTACTATCATCAATACTTGCTGGCCAGTCATTGGCAATATCCTGGCGGTAATCGGGCGCATAGTTTATTTCAAAGTCAGGAATATGCTTTTTTATTTCGGCGGCAATATCAGCAGGCGAAAAACTAAGTGCAGTAAGATTATAACCTCTTTTTATGGAAAGGTTTTCTTTTGGCGCGTCCATAAGCTCTAGCGTCGCCCTGATGGCATCGTCCATAAACATCATGGGCAGGTACGCATCAGCTTTTAAAAAACAACTATATTTTTCTCCCGCCAATGCTTTGTAAAAAATATCAATTGCATAATCCGTGGTGCCTCCGCCGGGTGGACTTTTATAGCTTATCAGCCCTGGATATCGCAAGCTGCGAATGTCCATATCAAATTTATTATTGTAGTATGCACATAAATTTTCGCCAGCGTGCTTCGTAATTCCGTACATACTGGCAGGTTCTATAATAGTTTTTTGCGCCGTTTTATGTTTGGGGCTACTTGGCCCAAATACGGCAATGGAACTTGGCCAAAATATTTTATTAAGTTTAAGATTTTTTCCTATTTCCAAAATCCCCATCAAGCTCGCCATATTTACATCCCAAGCCATACGAGGGTTTCTCTCTCCGGTGGCCGAGAGTACCGCCGCTAATAAATATATTTGAGTAAAGCCTTCATTTATAATTAAATCTTCTATGGCTAGTTTGTTCATGGCGTCCAGCTGCATGTAGCGCCCTTGTTCCTCCAGCTGTTTGTGAGCGGGTTTCAAATCTGTGGGGAGTACATTTTCTTTCCCGTATTTTTTACGCAGTGCCTCGGTAAGTTCTACGCCGATTTGCCCGCCGGCACCTAGCAACAATATTTTTTCTTGACTCATAATTTCTTTAAAATTAGCTAGCCGCAATTTACACCACACTACTTGAACCAACAGTATAGCTTGTAAAAAAAGCGGATAGCAATATCATATTTTTTTATAAAAAATACAACAACCCTTTATTGCATAAAAAAACCTAGCTCATTAAGGCTAGGTTCAAAATCTTGTTTTGGCAAATAATTATTTTTTTGAGCTAAAAACTCGGCGCGGGCAACGGGCTTGCTTGTGCTTGTAAGGATTGCCAAATGAATCAAAATATACAGATACACTTACCCCAGCAAACCAGTACCAGTCGTTCTGCGAATCATCACCTCTGTTGAAACCTTCATTCGGATAATTGCCATCCCAATTTGGTAATTCGTCTGTGCGGAAAGAGTAATCAACAGTTTGTTGCCCATTCAAAAACAAGGCATCGAAGTTTACATAATCTTTACTTACATCATCCAGATAATCTGTGGTGGTGTATCGTACGCCCATTTCAAGGTTTAAGAAAATTTTGTTACCTAATAGAAATTTGACCCCTGCGCCTAACGGAAATGCAACATTTACCAAACTGTACGGTGCCCGATCTGGGTACTGATCCAAACCTTGACCTTCTGTACCCAATGGGCGCAGATAAAGTTTTTCTTGGTCATCGCCTAAAATGTATGGATTGTAATAAAACAACGCCATTTGTGCAAATATGTAAGGCGAAAATTTATACTCAGATGGATCTACGCCTAATAAATTAGCTTCAAAACCAGCAGCTACCTCCAACAAATTTGTTTCAAAATCAAGATTGCGCATTTTTATTGCGGGAATATCTGAGAGACTATCCGCACCGTATAAACTTGCATAATTAATACTAGTACGGAGGCCAATATTCGGATGCATAAAATATTTGTACACTAAGCCGCCAGCCGCACGATAGCCATTTGATGGAAAGAAATTTTGTTGCAAATCGCCGTAATACGACGAGGTACCACCAAAAATTCCAATTTCGTGATGTTGGACTTGAGCCGAAACGGCAAAGGGGAAAAGCAGCAGTGCAAGTAAAATTTTTCGTAACATATGGTTCTTTATCTCCTAAATATGTTTGTAATATTACTAATAGTTTGCTAATTTTCATAGGATTCGCTTTAATTATTCGCGGTAAAATTTTCACCTTAGGCTTATCCCTTTAAAGAATGGCATCCATTGCCCATGATAATCTATCAATTTTGTCCGTAAAATGTGTGCATCAGTTTTGTAAAAAACCAAGTTGTCAATTAACTTTGCTCCACTTATAATTATGGAAAACGAGAATAACTATATCGATAATAATGCGGACATAGAATTGAACAAACCATCAAAAAGCCAGTTTTTATTCTTGTTAGGTTTCCTGGGGTTTTTCATTTTTTGTGGTGGGTGTTGTTATGGGCTTTGGACCAAAGGCTATAAAAGTAACGCTGATATAAAAGTGCAGGAAAGCACTAAATACACTCCAAAGTATAACTAAAAAAACTATGGTACATTGTACTACAGATACTGCTGTAGTCATCCTGAGCTATAATGGCAAAGATTTACATCGCGATTTTCTTCCACTGATTGTTGCCGAGAGCAAAAATTTATATGATGTTGTATTAATAGATAATGCTTCGACGGACGATACTTATGAATACGTAAAGGAAAATTTCCCGACCGTAAAACTTGTTCAGCACAAAATAAATAATGGATTTGCGCAGGGATATCATGATGGGCTTTTACAAATAAAGGCTACATATTATGTGCTGCTCAGCGCTGATTTTGAGGTGAGCAAAGGTTGGTTCTTGCCCATACATAGCACCATCAACAGTGATGAAAAAATAGCTGCCATTCAACCCAAAATTTTATATCAAAAAGATAAAACACAATTTGAGTACGCCGGTGCTGGTGGTGGCTTTATGGATAAGTGGGGTTATATGTTTTGCCGCGGACGCATTTTTGATACGCTAGAAAAAGACAATAATCAATACGACGACACCATCGAAGTTTTTTGGGCAAGCGGCGGATGTTTTTTTGTACGTGCAGAATTATATCATCACTTTGGCGGGTTAGATTTAGATTTCTATGCCCACATGGAAGAAATTGATTTGTGCTGGCGTATGAAAAATGCTGGTTACAAAATTGCCTATTGTGGTGGCAGCAAAGTGTATCACGTAGGCGGCAGCGTAATTTCTTATGGTAGCCCCCAAAAACTTTTTTACAATTATAAAAATAGCTTGGGGCTACTAGTAAAAAACGAGCGCAGTGGCAAGCTGTGGTGGCTACTCCCATGGCGTTTACTGCTTGATGGCGTGAGCGCACTGCCGCATTTGGCCAACGGCGATTTCAAATCTATAGGCGCTATTCTAAAAGCACATTTTAGTTTTTATGGAGATTTTGCGACCCTATTAGGTAAGCGCAAAGCCAATAAAAAAATATTGTCAACCACTGCCCCAGTTCGTAATGTGACGGGTATTTATGAAAAATCCATCATTGCAGAATATTTTATAAAAAAAAGAAAAACGGTAGCGGAGATAGACAATTTTACACCCCGAGAATTATAAGATTAATATTTTTGAGTTTCGTCTAAATTTCTCTTTTGTACCTTTGAAAATAACATACCATGGGATTACTTATTAGCTTTTTCTTATTATCAATTACCATTTCTTTTTTATGCTCCGTGTGGGAGGCCGTGCTGCTATCGGTAACGCCATCCTACATCAAACGCACCGAAGAAGAAGATCCTGATACTTTTATATTATTATCTAAGTTAAAAAAAGATATTGATAAGCCGCTCTCAGCCATCCTTACGCTCAATACAATTGCCCACACCGTAGGTGCCATTGGCGTGGGCGCGCAGGCCGCACAAATTTTTCATAGCTACACGCCCCTGCATATTTTAGGTTTTGAGCTTTCGTATGAATCACTTGTTGCTACACTTATGACGTTAGCCATTTTATTTCTGAGTGAGATTATTCCCAAAACTATAGGTGCAAATAATTGGAAATCACTCGCTCCATTTACCGCAAAATCTTTGCGAATACTATCGTTGGTTTTGTATCCTTTTATAAAAATTAGTTCGGTCATTACTCGTGCATTGAAAAAAGATAAAAGTAAAAGTATTTTTAGCCGGCAAGATTTTGCGGCTATGGTTGATGTGGTGCATGAAAGCGGTGATCTTTCGCAAGAAGATAATTTGCTGATAAAAAATTTATTACAATTTGACGAGCTTGCCGTGCGTGATATTATGACGCCGCGCACCGTAATGGTGATGGCCGAAGAGTCGCTGACACTTGGTGAATTTTATAAAAAAAATAAGGTGCGGTCGCAATCGCGCATTCCGCTTTATGAAGAAACCAAAGATGATGTAACGGGTATTTTATTAAAAGACCACTTACTACAACATTTGCTTGAAGGCCACGAAGATGAATTGTTGAGTAGTATAAAACGCGAAGCAACCTTTGTGCCTGGCTCTATGACCATGCGGCGCGTGTTTGAAATATTAAATGAAAAACAAGAACATATGGCCATCGTCGTTGACGAATATGGTGGCGTAAT
>JBBSPP010000122.1:0-7654 GCA_038258625.1 Chitinophagales bacterium | reverse complement strand
CGTTTTTCTTGATAACCAAGCTCGCACGGAATGCCAATAAAAGAATCCTGCCGGCTAGATAAAATTTGCAAGGATTCCTCCAATACATTATAACTGTACGATACGTCCACAATTGGTATAGTGCCTTTGCTCATCGGGTTTAAAGATAATTGCTTAAAGTTTAATTTTCAAACCGTCGTATGCCAAATTAATGCCATCGGGTAGTTGTTTATTTTCGGTTTCGTGCTGCCCAAGTCGATGACTTATATGCGTAAAAAAAGTTTGTTCTGCATTTACTTCCTTAGCTACCTCTATTGCTTGCTGTAGCGTGAAATGTGAAATATGATTTATTTTTTGCAAAGCATTTAGTACTAGCACTTTAGAACCTTTTACTTTTTTCATTTCACTGGGTTCAATTTTGTTAGCATCGGTGATATAGGTAAAGTCGCCGATGCGGAAACCCAACACGGGCATTTTATAATGCCATACTAAAATAGGAATAATTTCTAAACTGCCTACGCTAAAAGATTTTTCGTGGGTAATGACATGCTCAACGACCGACGGTACGCCAGGATATTTTTCATCAGAAAAAACATAATCATATTCCAATTTGATACGCGCCCAACAATCTTGGCGCGCGTAAATATCCATTGGCTTTTGTTGTATAAAATTAAAGGCGCGTATATCGTCCAAGCCAGCTAAATGATCTTTGTGCGAGTGGGTATAAATTACAGCGTCTAGTTTACAAACGTTTTCGCGCAGCATTTGCTGCCTAAAATCTGGCCCTGTGTCAATTACAATGCGGGTATTTTCATCCTCCACCATAATGGAAGAGCGCAATCGTTTGTCTTTGGAATGCAGGCTTTGGCACACTTCGCATTGGCAAGCAATAACAGGCACACCTTGCGATGTACCCGAACCAAGAAATGTAATTTGAAGTGCCATTGAAGTAGGAAATGTGAAGATAAAACGCCTACCCCTTCGGATGCGCTTTCTTATATACATTTTTTAGTTTTTCGATGCTGTTGTGCGTATAAATTTGGGTGGCCGCCAGGCTAGCATGCCCTAGTAATTCTTTAATGGCATTTATATCGGCATTTTCGTTGAGTAAATGTGTGGCAAAGGTATGCCGCAAAATATGGGGGCTATTTTTATTGAGGGTCGTCGTGCTTTTTAAAACCTTATTGACAATATTATAAATATATTTTGGATACAGCTCCTTGCCATTGGGGAGTACCAACAGTTTATTGTTTCCGGCTAGGGCAATGTGGTTTCGCTGGGTTAAATAATCTTTTATCAAATCCACCAGTTGACTATTTATAGGTATGATGCGTTCTTTGTTTCCTTTACCCAGCACTTTAATTTCTTTACGATTCAGATCTGTGTTGGCAATGGTCAATGTCATTAGTTCGCTACGGCGAATACCCGTTTGATAAAAAATTTCTATTATAAGTTGTTGGTTTAGCTCGGCAATTGTTTCTGCTTTTTTGCTATTTGACGACATATCAATAACGTGGTGCATTTTATCCTGCCGTATAAAAGTGGCTAGGCGTTTTTCTGTTTTGGGCTTTGCAATATTCAACATGGGCGACGCTTCCAAAACTCCTATGCGATGCAAAAATTTGAAAAAAGAATTTAAGGTTGATAATTTCCGGTTGATGCTGCGGGGTGCTATTTTTTCCTCGCTCAAATTTGCCATCCAGGTGCGTATATGTATTCGTTTCACTTTTTCAATCAAAAGTGTATCATAGGTGTAGGATATAAATTGGGCAAACTGCGCTAAATCTTTTTCATAAGCCAAAATGGTATGCGGCGAATAGCGCTTTTCGAACCGTAGATAATCGATAAATTTTGATTGTAAATCTTTCACTTAGTGGCATAAAGTTAGGCAATTGAAAAATGCTGCCTGATGTAAAAAATCCTCATCTTGTGGATGAGGATTTTACTATATTGTGGAGAACCTAGCGTTTTTTAACAATCTCACCAGTCTCTAATTTCTGTACATAAACAGCTTTTAGTATCTCGTGACGTCGTTTCACTGAAGGTTTTATGAAATGCTTGTTGGCTCTCAATTTCTTGATAAGCTGCGTTCTGTCCGCTTTCTTTTTATATTTTTTAAGTGCGCGGTCAATGCTTTCACAATCTTTAGAATCTATCAATAACATAAAATATCTCTGTTTTAATTTTTTAAGAACCGCAAATGTAGGGTAATAATTGTTTTTTGGCAAAAAAATAGCCCCGAAATTAGTCGGGGCTATTACATGATGAGTTAGCGGCCTTTAATAATACGGCGTTGTATAAATAGTATCATAATAATGAGTATAGACTCTATTTTCTTCGTCCTCTGTAAACCGATTGGGGGCACCAAAATGAGGTGGACCATTAAATGCTCCCTCAAAATAACTCGGCCATGCAAGTACCCCTTGTACCATATCAGTAGTATGGTTAAAATATCCATTTTCATCAGTATAAAAGAAATCCTCATCTAATGTTACTTCACCTGTAAGTGGATTTTTATTGTAAAAATAGACTTTAAATTCTGTGTCTTGAAATGGTGTGCTATCAATACTGTTGTAGATATAACCAATAAAAATGTTCCTTTTATCGGGCAATTTCTCTCTAGTGCATGAAGTAAAGAAAATTAATAGAGTAAAGGCACTAAGTGTAAGTATTTTAATCTCTTTTTTCATAATTATTTTATTATTAGTTTGTTAGTGTATAATTGTTCATTCAGTTTTGCCCGTACTATATATTGACCTAAAGGTAATTGATTATTTAATTGTACTGGCAAATAAAAGACGGCATCTGTGGTGTGTACGTTAGCACTTAGTGTACAATTGACTATTCCGATAAAAAAATGGGCAGCTAAAGAATAGCTGCCCAAGTACTTCACTGTTTAATAATACGGCGTTGTATAAAGCGTATCATAATAATACGTATAGATACGATTTACATCATCTCTATTTTCGCGTTGCACATTACCAAATGGAGGAGGACCATTATAAGCACCATCAAAATAAGACGTCCATACTATTTTCCCCATAATCATCGAGGTAGTATGATTAAAATATCCCTCCTCATCAGTATAAAAAAAATCCTCTTTTAAGTCTTCTTCTCCAGTTAAGGGATTTTTTTTATATGAATAGAATTTAAACCTAGTATCCTTGAAAGGTGTGCTGTCTATGCTATTATATATATAACCTACTAAGATAAACTTATCTATCGGTTGCTTTCTTTTTGTACAGCTCACAGATAAAATAAATATTACAAGAGCTAAACCAAAACCTATATATTTTATTTTCGTTTTCATAATTATTTTATTATTAGTTTGTTAGTGTATAATTGTTCATTCAGTTTTGCCTTTATAATGTATTGCCCCATAGGTAATTGATTATTTAATTGAACTGGCAAATAATAGACGGCATCTGTGGTGCGCACGTTAGCACTACTACTGTGAATTTTTTTGCCTACCATATCAATTATCTCGTAAGTCAGTAAACCTTCGGATAATGGTACAAATTTCATTACAAAATTATTATCAGTAGGGTTTGGGAAAATAGTCATCTCACCTGCCTGAATATTAAATTTATAAATTGGTTCTTCTTCGCCAGGGGCTATGGTTTTAAAAGTACCAAAATTAGCACAGCAAGGCTTGAACCCTGGCACTATAAAGGGCGTGGTGTATGGCCCCGTAAAAGGCGGATTATATAGTACATTGCCACTATTGGTAAACAACTCGGCAAAACCACTACCCGTAATTATAAATGGTTCGTCTTTGCTATATACGCTTTGCAGTGCTCTTGGATCCACAGGGTGACCATCGTACTCATAAAAAGGCGATCGTTCGTTTACGTATATCGCTTCGCTTACCGAGAAAGACGATTGGCAGGGCAATATCTGATTTTCAAGATATAACTCATTATCGCCTACCTCTCTGTTTAGCACCCGTATGCGGCGCGTTTCTCCACAATTGCTTTGGGTATAAAACATATCGTGGGGCGTGGTTGGAAATAGTGCAGGGTCGCGCAGCGTATCGTTCTTGATATGAATATGCGGTGAATTGCGTACATATGGATTCAATTCAAAATCACCTTGATTGGTTGATGGCGTAATCATTTGCACACTATTCTGTACACCCATAATTACATCAAAGGGCGTTTGTGGCATAAAGCTTGCCATAGGGATATTATCATAGGGTACATCTAGGGCTTTGCTGAGGCCTAAAGCACTTGCAGTAGGTATAAAGCACCAATGAAACCCATCACTACCTGTAAAACCATTAATGCCCCACCTTTCTAATGGTCGTGTCCAATTGCCATTGCCTTGGTAATTTAAACCTAAAAGGTTATCATCTAATAGGCCCCAATTATAATCATACACGCCACCGGCACTAGTGCTTACGGGTAGCATATCACCCTCCCAGTATGTACTAAATAAGCTATTATAGCCAGTTTTTATTCTAAGGCCAAACCATTTTAATCTGATTTTGATCCACCATCTACCTGCAGAAATTTGCCCTAAAGAGCCAACACCATTCGGATTTGTATTTAATATTGCGCTAGCGCCATAAAAGTTAATCCGTATGCCCAGTATTGTACCGGATAAGGTAAATTCCTTATCCAACAAACGGTCACCTGCTACGCGTGATGCCCCATCCCAATACCGAGTTTGTCCGTTGCCCAGCATATTTCCATTACTAGTAGCAACTACTTTGCAATTTACTGGCCTACCACCCATACTACTTATATCGTTCATCAAATCCGTATGCATTTGATGAGGGTTATAGGTATGCGGGAATATCACAGATTCGGTACTTACATGTTGCCGAAGCATTTGTTTAGCGGCATCGCCATCCAAGAATAAATCGTGCGCATCAAAATAATCAAGAGGAAAACCTAATATTAACATTACGGGTGATGCAACATTTTTAAGGGCTGTTGCTGCTTTTTGTACGCTCATGGGTATATGAGCACCCTGGTGTGGAGCATCTACTGTTACTAATAAGCGTACATTATGTTGTTTATCAGTGTAGCAGTTACTAGTGTATCCAGCAACTTCCATTTTTAGTAGTGCCAAATTTGCCACAAGTCCACCCATGCTTCTACCCATCATTACAAATTGCTCGGTGAGTTCGTAATCCCCAATAATTGCTCCGCACTTCAAATCCTCCAATAGTGCTACGAGATTATCAGCATTGGTATGTAAATTTTGCCTACTATTTACCCAATCAATTACGATAAAACGATAACCAAAATTTCGCAAATCGGCTATTCCTTCTCTAGCCAAATCGGCATAGTGGCTGGCAGCATTTGGGCCCTGATTGGGTATAAAATCTACAATATCAATGCCAGAAACAAAAATAAAATTTTTGATACGCTCTGGTGGAATATTAGAATCGCAAGGTTCATATACATTAATATTCATACCGTGCATTGTAAGTTGTTGGTTGGGTATTGCATTAGGGTCTAACGGTGGCCTGTTCACTTTCATATAGCTTATACTTTTACCATATATATCTGTCATAAATCGGTCTCCTATTATAACCTCTATTGGGTACTTATCAGGTGTGGGATAGGTTATAGTTATATAATCATCAGATCCTAATTGTACCGTGTGCCAACCACTACCTTCATGAAAATTGATATGCATATATCTACCATTGATTCCTGTAAATGCATTAAAATTATCATAATAAATATTATCTCCTCCTATTCTATATGTTACTGTACCGAGGTTAGATATGTTTTTATTTGGTGCTGATGCAAAAACTTCAAAATCGTCATAGGGAAAACCAGGACGGCCAGGTTTATCGGTTATAATATTATTGACCGTGTCAAAATCAAAATAAATATTGGTGGATAATGCAGCGGGTAGAAACCTGTAGTAATCAAAAAACTGAGACCAAATATTAACAGTATCCGTTCCAAATTGGTTTGCTCGGTCTCTAATATCTAAAGGTTTTTCCCAAACAGTAGTATCGAATGCGCTGTTTCTCATTTCGCTATACATCAGTAGCCATTTCTCTGAAGAAATAGTATCATCAGTATTAATAGGAACAAACAGACTAGAGTCCACTTGGTGAAATGCCATATCTCAATTAAATAATTTTGGATTAGGTGGTACGGCAAGATTGCCAAATAAACTTCGCAATTGCCAATTAATAGAATCCACGTAGGTAGGATTGGCTGAATACAGTGGTGCTAGTGAATAACAGTAGCATGATAATTATTTTTATTTTTCTCATTGTGTTCGTTTTTATTATTATGAATTGTTGCTTGTATTAGAAATTAAGAAACTTTCACAATGTTACTTTTCTGGCATTTTGCAAACCCACTTTAGGACAATATAAAAGGGCGTGAACCTTGCTCAACCTATCGCGGAGGTTCGACAAAACCTGTAAGACAATTGAACAAAAGCATCACGCCCCTTTCGGGGCGCTCCGCTTAAGTACTTCAGTCTTACATAGAAAATTTGTCGATTTCCGCAATACGAAGTTTCTTAATAGAAATGCATTTTATATTTTATTACTGCTTGTTCTTCAGTTTGTACACTTCATTTTTAATTTTTATTAACACGAAAGTAAGTTTTTTTTAGCATTACACCTAATTCACTTTTTCTGTCCAGAGAATATTTTCGCCTCCCTTATAAAACATTTTATAACATAAAAAAACACAAAGAACAATGAGCAATTTATTTGACAACATCCTAAACATTACGCTTACAGAAGCGCAGATTTCACAATTTAGAGAGGGTATAATCCAAGCCGAAAACGGCGTGCCTTTTCTTGTGGGCATTACCAAAGTGCAGCGCATGACCATTCCAAAAATTGCAGAAGGCAATTTAAACTTTGTGCAAGACAGCCTGAATGCAATGCAGGATAATACCGACATGCTACCAGCATATATGAACAATGATAATTTAGCTACAGACCTCACTCTTTACCAACAGCTAGACCCGCTCGTGCAATTGGTAGGGCAACTGTATGAAAAATTGCGCGATACCCAAATGCTTGCAGGCAGCGAGGCGTACATCTCGGCATTGGCTTTTTACCGAATGGTAGAAGCAGCTGCAAAGGCAGGCCTGCCAGGGGCTGATACGGTTTATGAGCAGCTAAGACAACGTTTTGAAGGCCAAGGGCCCCAAGGTGGTGCCGATGGAACCGCCTAAAGCCCAAATGTTTTAATAAAAAAGCAGAACTCGCTAAGCCAAAAGCTCAGCGAGTTTTTTATTGGGCTTGGTTCTTTCTTTCAAAAACTAATTTGGATTACCTAAGTGGTTATTTAAGTCATCACAAAGCATGAAAAATTAACCTTTAAGGCATAGTCACTTTACCAAAAGGCTCTTAAGCACAGCAAAAAACACAATAAACTGACAAAAAAGCCTATTGAATTAGGCTTTTAGGTGGACACCCCCACCTCGGAGGGGGGGGGTAGTGCCAAATTGACATTTTAACAAAATTTAAAAATTAACTTTTAACCTCAAAATTTCCATATCAAAAAAATTTACCTTTACCCACCAAATGAGATATTCATTACTTTTTATACTGTTGTTCTGCGCTGCATGCAGCAATTATACCGACCCCGACCCTATCAGCGACCCACGGCTCACCACGCCTTATTGCAATGACCCTGCTGCCATTAATTATAATTGGGATTTCCCGGGCGTGCCCGACAAT
>JBBSPP010000121.1:0-7688 GCA_038258625.1 Chitinophagales bacterium | reverse complement strand
TTCTTAATGCCCGATAGTAACTTTAGTTGCTATCTGAACAAAACAAAAGGAGTGTTGGATAATGCGAGCCAACAATTTGAGGCTGTACCGGATGCCACTATTCTGATGTTTGAGGAAGGAATTTTGGTAGATACTTTGCACCATATAATCAACAATTACTACCAAGGAAAATTGAAGCCTGATGCTGGCAAAACCTATTTAATTAAAGCACAACTATCAAATGGAAATGTGCTAAGTGCTCAAACCAATATGCCAAGCAGCAAGGGAAAACTCGATAGCATTATTTATATAAAAAATTATTTTTACAGCGTGCAAGAAGAACAAATGTTAAGCGGATTAAAAATCTATTTAGATGACCCAGCAGATGTAAATTATTATGAGTTTGGCGGTTATTATCAAAAAACTATTCCTTCTTTCCAGGTAGATTCTATTTATCAACCCCATTATTTTCAGTTAATAAAAATTATGGATCAGCATTTAAAAAATGAAGGATATGCAGATGATCAATTTTTGCATACAATTTCCTTTAGTGATGAACTTTTTGCTAATGCTAAAATAAAAATTGAACTAGGCGGTGCACTCACATTTAAGGATTTTGATGGAGGGACTCTTGAAGATAGTTCCTTGGCAGTGTTGCGTACGGTGAGTAAAGACTATTACCTATTTAAAAAATCGTGGGATATGCAAACTTATCAACGTGCCAAAAACACATCAAACTATTCCAATATCGAGAGCCAGTTCTTCCCCATTGAAGTTACCGATTTGTATAGCAATGTGCAAGGTGGCGCAGGCATTTTTGGAGCTTATCATTTAGATAGAAAAATTATCATAAAACGAGATGATAAATAAATTTATTGGTCTTTTCCTGTTAAGCGTCATTAGCTTTTTTTGCGAGGCGCAAACATTTAGTGGATACATTAAGGATAAAAATACGGAGGAGGCCATAATTGGTGCGAGCATTTTTAATCTTGATAATCAAAGTGGTTGCAAAACGAACAACTTTGGATTTTTTAGCATAACGAATATTACATATCCAGCTCAGTTTAAAATTCAGTCTCTTGGATATTTGCCCGATACTATTACTATAAATTCACCAAGCCCACAGCAGAACTTTTATTTAAAAAAGAATAATAATTCACTAAAAACCGTTGTAATAAAATCGCAACAAGAAGTCACACCGCAAATGCAATCGTTGAGTATAAGCGATATAAAACTAATGCCTACGTTGGCTGGCGAACCCGATGTTTTAAAATCCTTTCAACTTTTGCCTGGGGTGCAAGGTGGCCGCGAAGGCACCAGTGGTCTTCATGTTCGGGGCGGTAGTGCGGATCAAAATTTAATTTTGCTGGATGATATTCCGTTGTATAATGTAAACCACATTGGTGGTTTCTTTTCTATTTTCGATGTAAATGCTATTAATAGTATTGACCTCATTAAAGGATCTTTCCCTGCCAAATATGGCGGCAGATTATCCAGTGTGTTAGACATTAGGATGAAAGAAGGAAATGCTTCCAAATTTGAAGGCAATATTGATCTTGGCGTTTTGACAACTCGGGCTAGTATTCAAGGCCCCATTACCTCCAAAACAAAATTTATTCTCAGCCTCCGCCGATGCAATATAGATTTACCAACTCGTGCTTATTTTAATTTAATATCCCCCAACAAAAGCAACTTGGGTTTTACATTTTATGATGCATATTCAAAAATCACGCATCAATTTAACGCTAATAACAAAGTAAATTTATCTGTTTACAATGGCAGAGATCGACTATTTTTTGGCAGTAAAAACAATGAAGACAATATAGCCAATAAGTTATACGATTATAAAAACGGAACGGCATGGGGCAATTTATTGACAGTAGCCAAATGGACAAATTCGAGTTTCAAAAATTTGTTTATCAATACTACTGCGGCTTTTACCAAATATTACTATACTAACGAATTAGAATATGCAGCCAAAGAAAAAAACACAAATACAATTCTGTATTCTGGTCAAAACTCATTGCAAAGCAGTATTCAGGACTTTACCTTGAAAACCGATGCCACTTATTATTATAACAAACACACCATTCGGTATGGGCTTGGTGGTCAACAACATACTTTTCAGCCTAGCCAACAACGATACAAACAAGTGAATAATAACATAACTCAAGATACTACCGTACAAAATACGACCATTAAAGCTTTAGAATTCACATTTTATATTGAAGATGAAATGTTGGTTTCAAAAAAAATATTGTTTCGGGGTGGTCTCCATGGCAATAATTTTTCTGTTGAGAAAAAGAATTATTTTACACTTCAACCCCGAGCTAATTTGCAATTTACAATAGACGACAATCACTCCATGAGTGCGGGATATTCTGTCATGAATCAAAATGTGCATCTTCTTTCAAACATTGGTACAGGTATTCCGGTAGATTTGTGGTTGCCAGCCACTGCAAATGTCTCTCCTGCACAAAGCAAGGAATACTCGGCAGGTTTTTATAAAAACAATATCCTAGACCAATTTAATATTTCTATCGAAAGCTATTATAAAACCATGTCAGGTCTGATAGACTTTTCGGACGGGCAAAGTTTTTTTGGCAATGGCGCAAATTGGGAAGATAAAATTCAAAAAAATGGAAAAGGGGAAGCATACGGAGCAGAGTTTTTTATAAAAAAAACAAGCGGTAATCTCACAGGTTTCTTATCCTATACGCACAGCTATTCTAATCGAAAATTTGATTCAATAAATGCTGGTGCATGGTATCCCTACAAATTTGACCGCAGGCATAATTTTAATATCAACCTGAATTATCCGCTAAAGAAAAATATAATTATTTCTGCCAATTTTGTATTTCAAACAGGTCATGCCATCACGCTGCCTTCGGCTTTGCAGCCCGTCGTACATTTTTCTACAAACTTCAATAACGGCAATAATTATATTCCTGTATTTGATATGAGTATGTATGACGCATTTTATTATGGAGGCAGAAATCAAAATAGAATGCCAAATTATCATCGGTTAGATGTGGCTGTTCATTTTAATAAACAAAAGAAAAATGGCGAACGGAATTGGAACATAAGTATTTACAATGCGTATGGCCGACTCAATCCGTATTATTTATATTTTGATTACGATAAAAAAAAGAATTTACACCTGTACCAGTTTAGTCTATTCCCGTTTGTGCCAAGTGTTTCTTATTCGCGCAGTTGGCATTAATAAAACCAATTGGTAGTATGTATAAGAATTTTTTATTCTCCGCCCAGTCTCTCACCAACCGTAAGAAACTCGGCCGATTTTTTTTATAGCGTTTTGTCGCTCATTTTTTTGTGTCGCACGCACAGCAGCCCAACCCAGCTGGCGTAGCACGGCGGTTTGGCGGAGGGAAAGACAACACAATATTCTATATAGTTATCAATTAAATTCTTAAGTGTCTGAAATTTTGTTCAAATTATATAAAAATTGGCTCTATGACGTTTAAAGTGGGAGGGTTAAATTTGCGTTATGCAAAACGCCACTGAAATTTTTAAAATTGCCCTAGGATTAAATGAGCCTTGGCAAATTGATTCTGTATCATTTGATAAAGAAAATAAAGTACTGAATATCCAAATTAAGTTTACGAAAGGAACGCAGTTTTCAATGCCTGATGATATGGAATATTCTGCCTATGATAAGAGGCCGCGAACTTGGCAACATCTTAATTTTTTTGAGCACAAATGTTTTATTCATTGTGATGTACCTCGGGTACAACAAGCCGATGGAAAGACCACAATCCAAGAGGTTCCATGGGCCAGAAAAGGGAGTGGTTTTACTTTACTGTTTGAAGCTTTTGCCATGCTGCTGATTGAAAATGAAATGCCGGTTAACAAGGTTGGCAAGGTGCTAAAAGTAGTGCCAAATAGATTGTGGCGCATGTTTGATTTTTGGATAGAACGAGCGCACAATGCCGATGAAATAAATAAGATAAATCAGCTTGGCTATGATGAAACTTCGATGCGAAAAGGCCATAATTATATTACGACCACGGTCGATATAAAGGAACGTAGAGTGTTGTATGCCAGCGAAGGAAAAGATGCTAATTGTATAAAGGAAAGTACTGAATATCTAGCTTCCAAAGGAGTTAAGACTGATGAAATTGAACACGTTTGTATTGATATGTCACCTTCTTTTATTTCAGGATGTACTAAATATTTACCCAAAACCGCTATCACTTTCGATCGTTTTCATGTAGTAAAAGAAGTGAATAAAGCAATGGATGAATTGCGCAAAGGAGAGCGAAAAATGCACGAAATATTAAAAGGACATCGATATACTTTTTTAAAAAATAAGCTCAGTCCAGAGCGGCGAGATGAGCGCGACCGCATCTTAGAACTCTATCCTAAATTAGGTGAAGGCTACCGATTAAAAACGATGTTTACAGACTTCTGGGAAATGAAAAATAAAGAAAAAGCGGCAGCCTATTTAGCATTTTGGTGCGACCAAGCAACAGAGAGTGGCATCTTTCCATTTCAGCAGGCTGTCGGCACTATAAAAAGACATTGGAGCGGTATTATGAATTACATAGAAAGCAAAATATCGAATGGCATTTTAGAAGGCTTAAACTCAAAGATTCAACTAGCCAAAAAACGAGCAAGAGGGTTTGCCAAAACCAAGAATTTCATCAATATGATTTACTTCATCTGCGGCAAGCTAAAATTTGACTACCCACTGTATTCGTCATAGAGCCAAAGAGTATTTGTAGGGCGGTACACCTTGCGTACCACTCAGCAATAATCGTCCTGTGCTATCGCCAAAGCAAAGCGGCTTGATATACTCCACCACTAAAAGTTGAGGCAGGCCTTTATTGATTAATGTAACGGAATCTATTCCCACACAACCCACCGAATCAGTAACCGTAAGCACATAATTACCCGCAGGTAGGGAGTCAATGAGAGGAGTGCTTTGGCTGCTGTTCCACGCGTAATTTATTGGGCCGGTATTACCAGAAATTATGGTGTTGATTAATCCATTATTTTGCAAACAATAAGCATCGGCAGGTAAAAATTGAATAGTGATAGGGATGGATGGATTTAAGTTTATGGTATCTTTCTTGGTGCAGTTATTAGCATCTGTTACGGTAATATATTGTACGCCACTACTTAGCGAATTTGTACTAGGTGTGGTGGCAGCATTGCTCCAAAGGTAGGTATAAGGTGCTACGCCATTGCTAGCGCTGTAAGTTGCCGCGCCATTGTTAAGACCGCAGGTGGTGTGGGTAATATTTACCAAATTAAGCTGCATATTAAGCGTATCATAAACCGTTACACCATGCACTGCACTGCAACCGTTTACATCTGTAATGGTTACAAAATAAGCACCGGCGGGTACATTATTGAGTATGGCGGTGTTGGCACTATTGGTCCAGTTGTATGTATAAGGCGCGGTGCCATTTACAACGGTTAAAAAAATTTTCCCCGTACTATCGCCACATCTTGGTTTGTAAACACTATCGGTTACAAATGGCAAACTGTTGGGATTCCATTTCAGGTCGTATGTTGTAGTATCAATGCAACCATTGGCATCTGTTACTTGTAAAAAATAATTGCCTGGTGCTAAATTAGTTATGCTGCTAGTGGTGGCATTGGTATTCCACAAATAAGTATATGGCGGTGTGCCGCCCGTGCCTGTGGCATTTATTACACCATTATTAGTTGGGCAAAAAGGTTGAATCACGCTAGTAATAGTGGCATCCAAGTTTGAGTTTGTGCCAATATAAAAACTGTAGTTATCAATGCAACCGTTAGCATCTTTTACTTGCACATAATGGCTACCAAAAGATAAGCCATTAAAAACATTGCTCTGCACAAAAGGATTGCCATCTATCGAGTACGTGTAGGGTGCAGTGCCCAACGAAGCTATCACAGTGGCAGCACCCGTAGAAGTATTTTTGCACGCAGTTTTGGTTATGTATACAGTATCAATATTGGGGCTAAATTTTAAAATAGTAATAGTATCTCTCACCGTTACGGCTGGACAGGTGAGGGTTAGTATGGTAGTAACCGTGCGCGGAAATGGATTGCACACCGAAATGCTTGGCGTATTGTTGGCCACATTTAACCCGCCAACGTACCACGCCATATTGTAAGCCGGAGGCCCTGCGGGTGAAAATTTCCAACCTACATTACTAGCGCTCCATACGCTGGCATTGCGCCCAGGAGCAGTCAAAAAATTAATGGCCGATGTGTTTTGAATACCCACCGTGGCGTAGTTCAGGTAATTAGTAGGATCTGTATTACACACAGATTTGTTGGTTATAAAAACTTCAATAGTATTATAAGTTTCGGTTAGTACGCACTGAAAGGTGGCTGGTGTGCCCGTGCAAGCAGCACCAAAAAAAGGAATGCTCGCGTACTCTACAACAAATTTTCGGAATGGAGCTGCACCAGTAGTTGAGTATTTTATAGTACCGCCCGCACCTGTATTGCCGTCTGTGAAGGGGCAGAAAATTGCATTATCAGGGTATGTAGCATTATAAAATGGCATGGTTTGCTTAGTATCAAAAGAACAATTGCCCGAAGCATACGCTTGGTTAAACGTAATATGCCCATTGGCACTAATATAAAGTTGAGCATACTGATTGGTATAGAAACAAAAAGGAAAACCGATGGAAATAGCGCTCGAAAATTTGTCGTCGCCCAGGCTGAGTGTGGTAGGCGAGGTGAGGGGCACTGGGCTATGCGGCACACCCGATACCTGATACATATTCGTAAGTAGCGGTTTTGCATAATCAACATTGAGGGTGGCGCAGGGCTGGTTGCATGGAATTGTATCTTTAGCTCCGCCTACAATATTAAGTAACTGCGCATTGAATTGCGCCATAGTGCCAAAAGGCAAAATGGTAAGCAAGGCATAGAATAGAACTAATTTTTTCATAGGTGGCAATTTAATAAAAGAACGCAATTGAAAGAACAACAGCTTTTCAAATATAATATTCTCCGAGCAATTTTTTATCCTAGAAAATATTTTATGCAGAGACGTACTTTACTTGACAATTGTTAGCGGATTAAAAAATATATAATAAAATACAGGAAAATTATTTTTGAACTAATTAATTAGGCTTATAACTAATTATTTAGTTACATTTGTTTGGCAATGCAAAAACTAACCACGAACGAAGAACAAGTGATGCTCATACTCTGGGATTTGGGCCAAGCATTTGTCAAAGAAATTATAGAAAAAATGCCTAATCCCAAGCCGCATTATAATACAGTTTCTACCACGGTGCGCATCCTTCAGGACAAAGGGTTTATAGATTATAAAGCCTATGGCAAAACGCACCAATACTTTGCCAAAATTACCCGTGAGCAATACCGAAAAGAAAGCGTACAACCAATGGTAAAAAATTATTTTAATAATTCTGCTCAGCAGTTGGTTTCGTTTTTTATAAAAGAAAAAAAAGTGAGCGTGGCAGAATTGGAAGAACTTATAAAACAATTAAAAGAAAAATAATATGCTACTTTATCTTTTAAAAACCGTCATTATTCAGCTCGTAGGCTTGGGCATTTACTTCGCTTTTCTGCGCAATGAAAAATTGTTTGGCTACGCGCGGTTGTTTTTGTGGAGTGTGATTGGTGCCTCGTTTATCGTGCCGCTAATTTTTATCCCGCTTTTTCAAACTGCTGAACCTATTGCAGCACTCACAGCAATTCCGTATCAAATACAACCT
>JBBSPP010000120.1:0-7711 GCA_038258625.1 Chitinophagales bacterium | reverse complement strand
TAAATAAAAAATATATGAAAAATAATGTACGATTTTTACTACTTTTTGTGATTACTCTTGGACTTGGCATTTGTTCCAATGCTCAAACCATACCACAATTTTTTAATTCAAATAATACTACTAGTAATAATGCTTTTCCGTTGAATTCCACAACAAATAAAGTGCAATGGATTAATGCTCCAAATGCATTTTCATCTTTAGGTGGTGGATTGGGAGTACCTGCCTATGCTGGTAACATAACAAGGGTCTATTTTCGAATACAAACTGGTTTTTCTACAAATCCTACATCAACATATAACATTCAGCTATCCTTAGGGCAATCGGTGGGGACTCAGCTGGCATTTACTAGCACTACGTATATCACAGGTATTACCCAAGTTTACACAAATAGTTCTTTTAATTTTACAGGCATAGTTGCAGGACAGTGGTACGGTATCACTCTCCAAACACCTTTTACCTATAACCCATCTTTATCATTGATATATGAAATGAAACAATTAGGCGGAACCGGCAATACATTGGCGCAGGGTAATTTTACCAGTGGTGATAGAATCTGGGGAACTTATGCTGCAACAGCCGGAACAGGTTTTGGGGGTGGACGAGTTGATTTCGGTTTTGATTTAACACCCAATACCCCGTGTATAGGCACGCCAACGGCAGGCACCCCTACGGGTCCCATAAATCCGTGTCCTGGTGTGAATGCTACTTATTATCTTACAGGTGCAACCTTAGCGGGTGGTTTAAAATATCAATGGATTAATTCGAGTGTAGGTTGTAATGGTCCTTGGAATATAATGTTGAATGATACAAATTCTTCTTTTAGTACCCAACCACCTTTGGGTGTAACCACATACTATCGATGTGTAGTTACTTGTTCAAACACAACTTTATTTGACACCTCGAGTTGCCTGGCGGTGACTCCCCAAACATGGACACCTTACAGTCCTTGCTATTGTACGAGTGGGGCTACGTTGACGAATTTAGAAGATATTGGTCAATTTAGTATAGGCTCATTGAGCAATCCGGCGAATCCTCCTACGCCTCAGAATGCGAATGTTACTTCGGTTAATTTGTATTCTAATTTTGATACGCTACTACCCGTACCTATTTTTATACAAGGGCAGACGTATCCAATTTCCGCATTTCAGATTTCGACGGGCACAAATTTTGATAGTTGGTTTAAAACCTGGATAGATTATAATCATAATACAAGCTGGCTTGATGTGGGTGAAGAAGTTTTTAGTAGCGCCTCCAATGCTGGTAATGGCTATGCGCCATCAGGTTTTGTAACCATTCCCACTACTGCCTTGCCTGGCGTTACAAGGTTGCGCGCTGTGCTGAACCGCGTAAGTGTAGCCGGTAGTGTAACGCCCTGCGGTACCTATAACTATGGCGAAACCGAAGATTATGTAGTAAATATATTAGCCGCGGGCCCGCATGACCCTGCTGTAACGAATATACAAGTAACGCCAAACGGTGGTTGCATGGATAGTTGCGAGACGGTAACATTGACGGTTTCAAATTTTGGATCCACGATCTTGGATTTGAGCACCAATCCACTGACGATAAATTTGAACGTAAACGGCCCCAATGGGTTAACGGTTTATACGCAAGTTGCGAATAGTGCTTTCCTATCGCCGTTTAATACCAATAGTACATTTGTTACTTTCCCCTGTGTCAATTTTCACGAAGGCGGATGTTATACCATTAATACTGATACACTCTCGCTGCTCGGCTCATTTAATACTAATAAAGTGAATGATAGTTTATTCACCGCCATTACCGTTTGTAATAGCCGGCCAAACGCGTTGGATTATACACTTTGCCTCAATGATACTATCCCTACTGGGTTGGGGTTAAACATTGCAAATTGCCCCACGGGTTTTGTGCAGGATAGTGTGTTCATTCCATTTACACTGAGCTTTGCGGGCAATACCGTACCCAACCCAACAGCGTCGGCACCAACGGGTGCATCATTATTTGCCAGCGGTACCTTGCCTACACTGCCACCGAGTGCCAATATGCTGAGCGGGCAGTTGAGTGTAAGTAATTTACAACTTGCCGGGCTTACGTTTACGACTGGTCCCAACCTAACCCGGTTTTCGCTATTTACTGGCCCTACGCCGGCGCCCAATGCCAATATTTACCACGGGGGCTTGCAGGGCAATGCACTTACATCCTTACCCTTTGGCTGTTTTAATTATTTAAGTACGCCATCCGCTGCGGATTTGAATAGCATGTATACATCTGGTGTACCCACATTATCACCCACGCTGAACCTGGGTCATTGGAGTACCAACCGACCCATCGCGCCCAATGTAGCGGCAAATTGTGGTGGTTCAACGGTAGCTGTTTTAAAGATTATTTATGAATATATACCGATTGGTATAAAATGGTACGAGCAAAAAACGGGCGGTATCAGCATTAGTAATGCCTCGCCATTTGACCCCCTGAGCGTTACTAATAATATAGTAAACAGCAATAGTGGGGTAGGATCTTACACATTTTTTGGTGCCTGCGCGGCCGATACGAATTGTAGGGTAGAGGTAGATTTGAATATTACCGGCCTTACGTATGCTACTATTTTGGATACGGCTACAAGTTGTTTTGGCGATAGCACGGGCAGCATAGCGGCCACAATAAATGGGGGCGTTGCACCTTTTGTTTTTAACCTTACGGGCCCGGTCACGCCCGCGAGTAATAGTTCGGGGTATTTTCCTAATTTACCAGCGGGCAATTATATACTAAATGTAAGTGATGCTACCGGCTGTGGCAGTGGCGATAGTACGATCATCATAGGCCAACCCGCAGCGGTGGTACTAGATAGTATTATTAGCACCAGCCCCAGTTGCACGCCCGGCGGCGATGCCGTCCTAACCGTTTATGCAAGTGGTGGTACGCCGCCCTTAGCTACTTATAATATAGGTTCGGGGCCACAGGCTAGTAATGTATTTCCTAATTTGGGTGCCAATGTTTATACCGTAACAGCCGCCGATGCCCGCGGCTGTACGGCTCAAAGTACGCACACCATAGTGGTATCTACGCCGCCTACTTGGGCTAGTTTGAGCAGTACCAACTTGCAGTGTTTTGGCGATTCGACTGGTACTATAACGGTGAGTGCTATCCCCGGTAGCAATGCTACAATAGGGTATGCCAAAGTGCCCGCCCTGCCGGCTTTGACGCAGCTTACATCGGGTAATTTTTCGGTAGTAAAGGCAGGCACTTATACCATTCGGGCAACGGATGGTAATAATTGTTTTATTGATACAACAGTAACCATTACTCAACCCGCGCGCATACAATATGCGAGTATTACAAAAACACAACCCACGTGTAACGGCGCGGCTAATGGCGGCCTCACTATTTTGGCCAGCAGCGGCACGCCCGGTTATAATTACAGAATTACGGCCCCAACACCAATTGGCCCCAATACCACCGGCGTGTTTACCGGTCTGCCGAGCGGCAATCATACGGTGCGCATTACTGATACATTTGGTTGCACACGGGATAGTGTGATAAACTTAGCACAACCTGCAATTTTAACGCTAAACATTACGAGCATCACCAATGTGCTTTGCCGTGGTGCCAGCACGGGCGTCATAGTAGCCACGGGTGTAGGCGGCACAGCCCCTATGAATACGACGGCCTGGACGATATCGCCCAGTAGTGGTACACAAAGTGGTAATAGAACATTTTCTAATTTGCCAGCAGGCACTTATACCATTACGGGTACGGATGCCAATGGATGTACGGCGACCACATCAGTTACAATTACGCAACCAGCCACCAATGTGCAAATTACGAATGTTACCAGCACCACACCCAGTTGCAATCCCGGCTGTGATGCGAACATGACGATTACGGCCACGGGGGGTACGGTGCCCAGTTATTCTTACAGTAATGGTACGCCACTGGCCCAGCCCAATCCTTTATTTACCAATCAATGCGCGGGTACTTATACCGTATCAGTAACCGATGGTAATGGCTGTACGGCTACTAGTACACATACTATTAGCACACCCGGTTCTCCTACTTGGGGTGTAAACTCGGTAACCAAAACAGATGTAAACTGTAATGGCGGTACCAATGGTAGTATCAATTTTGTAGCTACGCCCGGTACAAACCCAACGATTACTTATAATAGAATTTTACCCTTACCAGTACAAAATAATATTACGAGTCCGCTCACTAACTTACCAGCGGGCAGCTATACTATACAAGCTGTAGATGGCAACGGCTGTTCTATCCAAACAGTAGTAACCATTAATCAGCCAGCGGTATTGACCATTGATACGGCCAGCGTAGCCGATGTACTTTGTAACGGAAACTCAACTGGCACTATAGTAATGACCAGTGCAGGCGGTACGGGCACGCCCAATTATGTAATGACGAGCCCACCAACAGGCGTATTGCAATCGCCACCCGGTACATTTATAAATGTACCCGCTGGCACTTATACCATTACGGGTACGGATCAAAATTTATGTGTGGCTACCACCACCGTAACCGTTACGCAGCCTACAGCCCTTGTTTATACAAGCATTGTTACAACAAACGTTATTTGCAACGGTGCCAATAATGGTAGCATAGTAGCACAAAGCTCAGGCGGCGCGGGTGCCATTACTACGGTTTTATTACCTAGTACAGCACCTTCGCCAGCAACACCACCCACATTTAGTGGTTTAAATGGTGGGCAAAAAACAATCCGCATCAGCAATGGCAGCGGTTGTATTAGAGATACGGTTGTAACCATTTTAGAACCCACATTACTAGTATTAGATACACTAAGCGTAAGCAATGTATTGTGCAAAGACGATAGCACGGGCACCATCATCATGACGCGCACCGGCGGTGTAGGTGCTATAAATTATGGTATCAGTCCTACGAACCCAACCATCACCATTGTAGATAGTACCATTAGTAATTTGCCAGCGGGCATTTATACAATTACGGGTACTGACGGCAACGGATGTATTGCCACGCGTACGGTAACCATTACCGAACCAGCAACCCAGGTAGATATAACAGCAATTATAGGTACCACACCAACTTGTGTGCCAGGTAATGATGGTACCATTACGCCTACTGCCACTGGTGGTACAGGCACTTTGGTAACTACGTTACCGCCGAGCATTATACCGTATCCATTGCCCGGCACCATTACCGGTTTGGGCAGTGCCAACTATTTAGTGCGCGTAACCGATGCGAATGGATGTTTTGCTGATACAAATTATACCATATCTAACTCATCAGCACCCACAGTAGATAGTACTAAAAATACAACCACACTTTGCTTTGGTGACAGTACCGGCACGTTGCAAGTATTTGCAACGGGCACACCACAAGCAAGTGTAACCTACGCTATTGTAGCACCGGCTCCTTTTGTTACCCCACCTCAGGCCTCGGGCTTATTTACCGGTTTGCCAGCGGGGTCTTATTCTATCCAGGTAAATGATGCAAATAATTGTCCCGTATCGGCTACGGTTACCATTAACCAACCCACGCGGGTGCGATTTATAAGCGTAGTAACCGATAGTGTAAATTGTAACGGTGGTAATGATGGTAGTATTATCGTCATCGGCACGGGGGGTACAGGGCCGCTAAGTTCTACGCGGAGCCCGTTCCCTACGGTGCCCACTACTAGTGCCACGCCCACTTTTACATACAACAACCTAGCCGCTACCACTTATGTAGTACGCCTGCAAGATGGAAACGGTTGCCGCAGAGATAGCTCAATAATTATTCGCCAGCCAAGCGCGGTGAGTATGGCATTGGTATCTCAAACGGCGGTACTTTGTAATGGCGGTAGCACTGGCAGTGTTACAGTATCAAGCGCTGGTGGTACGGGTACAAAAAATTATATACTCAACCCCGGTGCTATTGCTAGCACAACAGGTTTTTATACAAATTTAGCAGCTGGTAATTATACGATAACGGCTACTGATTTTTATAGTTGTAGCACCAGCCTTACGGTAACTGTTACACAGCCTACGGCCGTTACCCAAACTTTTGTTACAAGAAATGTAACTTGTTTTGGCGGCAATGATGGACTTATAAGATTAACTGCTAATGGTGGTGTAGGTAATTATACGTACGGTTTAATACCTAGCAGCCCAGCTTTAACGGGGGTAGATTCATTTACTAATTTACTAGCGGGTAGTATGTACCAAGGTATTGTGAGCGACTCCAACGGTTGCCGAGATAGCAGCGCCAACATTATCATTACCGCGCCTACGCAAATGGTATTTACCAGCGTGAGCAAAATAGATATTGATTGTTTTGGCGGCAGAACGGGTAGTATAAACGTGGCTAGCAATATGGGTACAGGCACGCATTCCTACATCATAAGCCCCGACCCGAATAGTGTAGGCACGCTCATTGGTAGCCCAAAAACGATTAGCAATTTACCAGCCGGCACCTATGTAATTACGGCTACAGACGGGAATAATTGTAGCATTACTACCAGCGTAACGCTTACCCAAAACCCCCAAATATTTTTCAGCAGTATTACCAATACTGAAGAGCGATGTTTTGGTGATGGACAGGCCAGTATTACCTTCCAAGCTGGCGGAGGCCTCAATCCGTTTACCTATATTTTTGATGTAAACGGAAACCCACAAGGGCCTAGCACCATCAATACGTACGACAGTTTGGGCACGGGCATTTACACCATCCGAGCCATAGATGCGCTGGGCTGCTCGGCCGACTCGAGCTACACCCTCACCGGGCCAGATCCTATTACGTTTACCGAGTTCGACATCGTATCGGCCACGTGCTTGGATACCAAAGATGGCAAACTGACGGTGCAAGCCACCGGCGGCAGAGGTACAGAATATACCTATGATCTGGGTGGCGGATTTATTGTCAACACCACCGGTATCTTCCGTGATTTAGAACCCAACGAATATCGCCTGGTAGTAACTGATAGTGCAGGCTGCACCTTGGTAACGGATGTGATTATTCCGCTACCCAGCACACCGCTTACCGTCGTGGTCGAAAAGCAAGATTTGGGTTGCCATGGCCGTGGCAACGAAGGCCGCGCCGAAGCATTTGCAACGGGCGGTACACAGCCATATACCTACTTTTGGAGTAGCACACCGGTGCAAACGACCGCAAAAGCAACCGGCTTATACAAAGGAATACACACCGTAGATGTAGTGGATGCCAGTGGATGTTTGGAGCGCGATACCATCATTATAGAGCCAGGGCCTTGTTGTCAAGATCTATTTTTGCCCAATGCCTTTAGCCCGAATGGCGATGGCCGCAACGATGAGTTCAGAATATTATCCACGGCCGATATGGTGATCCAACAGTTTGAAGTACGCAACCGTTGGGGAGTAAAAGTATGGGAAACGACCAACACGCGCAGCAGCTGGGATGGCAACTACGGCACCGAACCCGTAGGCGTAGGCACCTATTACTACATCCTCCGCTACAAATGCCTCACCGATAACGAAACCTACACTGTAAAAGGAGATGTGACTATTGTAAGGTAGGGTTTGTTTTTAAAAATTATAAGCTCCCAGTCCTTGGTTGGATTGGGAGCTTTTTTTAATTATTGTTTATTGAAAATGAGGGTTGGGATAGTATAGGAAGGTTGTGGGAGAATTGGGCGAGGCGGTAAGCGGTATAATATCAATACCCAAATCGTAAGCAAGGGGCTTTATCATTTGGAAGTAAAGGCAAATAAAAATTGATGGATTTAGAAAAT
>JBBSPP010000119.1:0-7755 GCA_038258625.1 Chitinophagales bacterium | reverse complement strand
TGAGGTGAATAATATCCTAAATAACCAATATCAGCGGTGGGTGGGCTACCCAAACTATGGTGTAAATGCAATGGCCGGGGTCGTTTATTAATTTAATAAATCAATATCGGATGTAAAGATTAATAGATAAATAAAAAATTAACAAGTTAAATAAATCACCTTACTTTTATCGCCTTTTAAAAAATGATACATATAGAAGACTACATATCGGGTTTTTTGCTCAAAAATAAATATTGTGCTATTTCGGGCTTGGGTACCTTGGAACTGAAGCGGGACCCGGCCATGGTGCGACCCAAGGAAGGACAATTAACGCCACCAACATACAATATTACTTTTTTGCCGATTGGCGTAATTGACGATGCGTTGGCGGCCTACATTGCTAATCACGAAAATGTAAGCATTTCAAAAGCATCGAACGATATAAAAACATTTAGCCAAGATGTAAAACAGGAACTACGCCACACGGGTAAATACGAAATTGCCAACGTGGGTCATTTTACATATAAGAATGATACTATCCAGTTTTTTCAGGACGAGACGCTCAATTTGGAGCGTGATCCAATCCAGTTATACCAAGATAAACGAGACACTAGGCAGGAAGAAGGCGAAACGCTAGCCGATGCCAAAAGTTTTAAAGACTTGCATTTTACTCATGCCGAATCTGGCGAAGGGAAACCTAAAATGGGCACCATACTAAAATATTTGTTGGGGTTGCTTTTACTAATTGGCTTAATGGCTGCGGCATACTTTACCTACAAATATTACGAGGATAATAAAGAAACAGTAGAAACAACTGAAGATGTACCGGCCGCAACTTTTGAAGAATTTGAAGAACCCATTGTAACTGATACGACGGTAGTGGCAGTTACTGACACGACAATTACTGATATAGGCGAAACTGTAACGGCGGCAGCTGACGAGTATAAAATTGGGGTAATGAATTTTAGCACCCAAGCCTTGGCCGAATCAAAATCCAAAACACTAAACTCTTACGGGAACAAAACGAGCGTTATGAAGCAAGGCGAATCATTTTTGCTAGTTGTTTTTGCATCGCAACCCGCCAATGATACGACGGCTCTTAAGGATTCATTAAGAAGATATTTTAACCCAAGCGGTACGCCTTTTATTGTTAAGTAGATTATTTGCACTATATTCGCGCTCGATTGAGCACGTGATAAGGGAACTTTTGGTTCCCTTTTCTATTGGCAAAAATCGACAAAGTTGAATATTTTTTTACCGTGCAAAACAGAGAAGAACAAATAAAAGAATGGATTGAGGCAATTATTGCCGAGACGGAGGATTGTTTTTTGGTATCAGCAAAAATGAGTGCCGATGCAAATTATAAGTTCTTTATAGATAGTGATACCGGTTTTTCTTTAGAAAAAAGTGTAAAAATAAATAGAGCACTGCGAAACCAAATTGACGAATCGGGCTTATTCCCTGAAGGAATGTACTCATTAGAAATATCGAGCCCTGGGTTGAGCGAGCCTTTGGCAATGCCTCGACAGTATAAAAAAAATATTGGCAGATTGCTAGAAATAGAAACCGAGACTGAAACCTTTGAAGGACGAATAAAAGAAGTAAATGATGATGAAATTCATTTGGAAATAAAAAATAAAAACTCGAAAGGAATACCAACAGATAAGCTGCCTAAAAAAATGATAACCATGAATATTAACAACATAAAAAAAGCTACCGTGCAGGTAGAATTTAATTAAAACTCATTATGTCAAGTATAAATTTAATCGACTCGTTTGCCGAATTTAAAGAGGCTGAAAGCATTGATAGACCAACGCTAATAAAAGTATTGGAAGATGTTTTTAAAACTATTTTGCGCAAAAAATACGAAACTGACGAACCCTTTGATGTTATTGTAAATGACCAAACGGGGGATTTGGAAATTTTCCATCGCAAGGAAGTTGTGGCTGATAATGAACTGGAAGACATCGTTACCCAAATAAAATTGTCGGATGCATTGTTGGTGGACGATACTTACGAAATTGGCGATGAGGTGTACGAAGAAATCAAGATGGTGGACTTTGGTCGCCGGGCGGTTTTGGCGGCTAAGCAAACCTTGGCTTCGCGGATTAATGATTTGAAGAAAAATATTCTTCTGGAAAAATATAAGGAGCGAGTAGGTATGATTATAAGCGGTGAAGTTTACCAAATTTGGAAACGCGAAATAATGCTACTTGATGATGAAGGCAATGAATTGATTTTGCCAAAGCATGAACAAATACCAACTGATTATTTTAAAAAAGGCGAAACAACCCGCGCAGTAGTAAAAGCTGTGGAGATGAAAGGAAACTCGCCCGTAATTATTTTATCGCGAACAGACCCTTCATTTTTAGCCAAATTATTAGAAATAGAAGTACCTGAAATTTTTGACGGATTAATTTCTATCAAAAAAATTGTACGTGTACCTGGCGAGCGTGCTAAGGTAGCGGTGGAAAGTTTTGACGATCGCATTGACCCAGTGGGTGCTTGTGTAGGTATGAAAGGGAGCCGTATACACGGTATTGTACGTGAGTTGCGCAACGAGAATATTGATATTATTAACTACACCAATAATATGCAACTGTTGCTTACCCGATCGTTGACGCCAGCCAAAATATCAACAATGACTATTGACGAAGAAGATAAATATGTGGAGGTCTTGATGAAGGCTGACCAAGTGTCGTTGGCAATTGGTCGTCGTGGGGTGAATATAAAATTAGCACAAGAATTAACAGGTTATAAAATTGAGGTATTCAGAGATGATGTGGATAGCGAGGCCGAATATGATGTTCCATTATCCGAATTTAGCGATGAAATAGAACAATGGATTATTGATGAATTAGTGAAAATTGGTTGCGATACAGCCCGCAGCGTATTGGCACTAGAAGATGCCGAACTTGTAAAACGAAGCGACCTAGAAGACGTAACAATACGAGATATAAAACAGATTTTGAAAGCAGAATTTGACCAAGCATAACAAATAAAGTAAGTATAAAAAAGAGTACATTATAAAATCATATATGGCGACAAGCAAAGGCATACGGTTAATGAAAGCTGCCAAAGAATTCAACATTGGTAAGGATACCCTTGTTCAGTTTTTATTGGACAAAAAATTTGAGGTAGAAAATAAGCCCAACACAGTACTATCTGATGAGATGTACGATGAGCTTATGCTGGAGTATGCCCAAGATAAAGCCGCAAAAAAGAAAAGCGAAAAAATATCGCTTCAGCTAAAGACAATTGAAAAAGAGAAAGAGCTCGTAAAAGAAAAACCGGCTCCCCCAGTTGAGGAGGTTATTTCGCTGAAAAAAGAAGAAGCGGTGAAGCTAACCGTGAAAGATAAAATAGAGCTGGACAAACCGGTAAAAGTTGAAGTAAAAGAGCCAGAACCAGAACTGGAACCCGAACCAGAACCTGTTGAGCCTATCAAGGAAGAGGAGAAGCCAGAGCCTACTCCAAAAGTGGCGCCTACGGCTACCAAAAAAATAGTAAATCCTAAAAAGGAAACAAAAGAATCAGAAACAGTTTCATTACGAAAAGGTGAAAATGTAAAGCTGAACGTGAAGGACAAAATTGACCTGAACAAACCAGCCGCAAAAAAAATAGAGCCGGAAGAGCCAGCAAAAGAAGAAACACCTCCTAAATCTGTTCGTACCTCTATGGGCGAAGTAAAGCCGCCAGTAATTATTGAAAATATAAAGGCGCAAAAATTAGAAGGGCCCAAGGTTATAAAAAAGATTGAGCTAAAAGCCGAAGTGCCGCGTACGCGCAAAAAACGCAAACGCATACCTACGAAGGGTGGTAGAACTACAACCCCGAGTACGGGTACTGGTACTCCGCGCCCCGATAACCGCCCCAGCAAACCTTGGCAGCAAAAGGGTAAAACAGATGGAAGCCAAGTGGTGGATCCGGCACTTATTGAGCAGCGCCTAAAACAAACCATGAACAAGTTGCAAGGCAATGCCAACCAGCGACCTTCAAAAAGTTTGCGAAAAGGGCGTAAGCGCGACAAGGCCGACCGTAAAGATTTTCAAGAGCAATTGGCCAATACCGATGCGGGCGAAAAAGTATTGCGCATCACCGAGTTTTTATCAGTATCCGAGTTAGCTAGCTTGATGGATGTAGAAGTTACAAATGTAATAAGTGCGTGTATGAGCCTTGGCCGAATGGTATCTATAAACCAACGTTTGGATGCCGAGCTGATCGAAATTGTAGCAGGAGAGTTTGATTTTGATGTAGAATTTATTGAGCTAGAAGATAAAAGTTCGGAAGAGTTTATTGAGCAAGATGCAGAGGAAGATTTGCAAACGCGCTCGCCCATTGTAACCATTATGGGTCACGTAGATCATGGTAAAACATCGCTGCTCGATTATATTCGTAACGCCAGCGTAGTAGAAGGCGAAGCGGGTGGTATTACCCAGCACATTGGTGCATACAAAGTACAAACCGATAGTGGCAAGGAAATTACCTTCTTGGATACGCCGGGTCACGAAGCCTTTACGGCCATGCGGGCAAGGGGTGCCAAGGTTACGGATGTGGCGGTGATTGTAGTATCGGCCGATGATTCGGTGATGCCACAAACCAAAGAGGCTATTTCGCACGCGCAAGCGGCGGGTGTGCCTATGATTTTTGCCATCAATAAAATAGATAGAGAAGGCGCCAATCCAGATCGAATTAAAGAGCAACTTTCTGCCATGAATATATTGGTAGAAGAGTGGGGCGGTACGCACCAAAGCCAAGAAATATCGGCCAAAAAAGGGACAAACATTGCCGAGCTTTTAGAAAAAATTGCGGTACAGTCTGATTTGTTAGATTTAAAAGCAAACCCAAATCGCCTTGGTTATGGCACCGTGGTAGAGGCTTCGCTTGATAAAGGGCGCGGCTATGTATCTACTATTTTGGTGCAAAATGGTACCGTGCGCGTGGGCGATATGCTCCTAGCCGGTGCGTATCATGGTAGGGTAAAAGCCATGACTGATGAGCGCGGACAATCTATAAAAGAAGCGGGGCCAGCTACGCCGGTGCAAATTTTAGGTTTCAACGGCGCGCCACAATCTGGCGACAAGTTTAGAGCTTTTGAAGACGAGAACGAAGCCAAAGCATTGGCCAATGATCGTGAAAAAATAATGCGCGAACAGGGTATGCGCACCAAAAAACATATTACGCTGGATGAAATTGGCCGCAGGTTGGCATTGGGCAACTTTAAACAGTTGAACCTAATCATCAAAGGTGATGTGGATGGCTCGGTAGAGGCATTGAGCGATAGTTTGGAAAAACTAAGCACCGAAGAAATTGTGGTGAATGTAATATTCAAAGCCGTAGGTCAAATTACCGAGCGTGATGTATTGCTCGCCTCGGCTTCGGATGCGATTATTTGTGGTTTTCAGGTACGACCAAGTAGCCAAGCGGCCAAGCTAGCCATGGACGAGAATATCGAAATCCGCAACTACTCAGTAATCTACGACGCGATTGACGAAATTAAGAGCGCCATGGAAGGTATGCTTGAGCCAAAAGTGGAGCGCAAAACAATGGCGCAGTTAGAGGTGTTGGAAGTATTTAATATCACCGGCACGGGTAAAGTAGCGGGTTGTATGGTAACCGAAGGCAAAATAAAACGCGAGCACAAAATCAACCTCGTACGCGATGGTATTGTACTATACAGCGGAAAACTGGGCGCACTAAAACGCTACAAAGACGATGTAAAAGAAGTAGTACAAGGGCAAGAATGCGGTATTAGCGTGAAAAACTTCAACGATATAAAAGCTGGCGACGTTGTAGAAGCGTTTGAAGAAATAGAAATTAAGCGGACGCTTTAGTTTTAATTAATAACTAATAGCGCCCTTCGACAAGCTCAGGGTGACAAAATGAATAATAAGCGGCTCGATTTTCGAGTCGCTTTTTTTATTTTGTATAAATTTATATGCAGGTATTGGCTTGCGCGAGTTAGTCAGTGACTTATATTATCTTTGGAACAAGATAGGTAAAATTGCATTGACTTCTTTTAAAAATATAAAAAATGATAAGCTTTGAAAACATAAAAGATTATTCAAGTGATTTTCCAAAAACTTGGAGTTTTCTTTGGTCACCAGAAGAAGCATCTAGAATACCAGAAGAACATAAAGACCAAATTTTTTTTCTAAACAAAGAGGCGAAGCAATTTTTGAACAATTATATTCAGTCATCCAAAATGGTTACAGGAGCTGTCTGTGACCCGTTCAATAAAAGATATTTTAAAAAGGTTGACGAATTTCATATCGTCGAGAACTGTTCAAACGAAATCAAAAAATGGTTATATAACAAATCTATCCCTTTTGACAAATTTGTTTTTATTGATAGTGAAAGAAGTGGTCAAGCTGTTGCCCTTACTTGGAAAATGGTCATTAAATATTGGGATGGACTTTTCTTTTCCGATGACCTTTTAATTTTTGACGAAACGCTTAATTGGGGCTTATTTTATTTTCACGAAGATTTTTTATATTTTGGCTCTGAAAAAAATTATGATAAGGAATATGAAGTTGAAAAAACGAGGGAGTTGAATGCATTAATTGCAAAGCTTTCTAGTAAATAATTGGCTAAATTGCGCGGTTCAAGATAATTCGGCGCATGCATTCTTTTACGAACACTGCATACTCGGTATACATACTCCCTTTTACACATTTTTAATTAGACAACTATGTTTTTTAATAAAAAAAATAATATCATTTGTTAATATTATAATTGTAGGTAAAAAATGAATGTTATTTTTTAATAAACACATTATAAATTATAATAATAATATTTGTATTTTTAACTTTAGGACTAAATTTTTAGATATTATTATCTATGTTTTTGATAAAATACTTATAATTAAGTAAGTAAAAACATTCATTGATATAATAAAATTATATAAGAATTAATATACCATTAAAATATATTATTTAAAATTCAATATACTTTTTTAATAAGCACTAATTATCTTATAAAAAATTATTAATTTTAAAAAATTATTTATTGCAATTTTTACCAAAACAATAATTTTTAATTAAAAAACCAAACAATTATCTTTACCCAACCAACAAAACCTACCCAATGAGCAATAAAAATAAGAAAACAGCCCGTCCATATCCGTTTAGCGATGCGGAGGCAATACAGGTTTGCCACGTAACGCATGGTATGCTCGCCGAAGACCTTACCGTTTTCAACGATTTTGAAAAACGCATTGATGCCACTTTTTTGACAAATTGGACAGCTGCAATACAGGCGGCTATTGATTTTCCGCAGGATGGTAGCTTTGAAGCCGACCTTGAGTTGCTAAAACAAAACCGCGACAATGCGATGGGGCTTGCCCTCATTCATTACGCACGGCTCATGTATTTTGTGCGGCAGGCATACCCGGGCAATAAAGAAATGCACGTGGTGTTTGGGCTTGGCCAGCTTGCTAAGGTGCGCGCCAATGGCTCAAAATTGTCGAAATTCCTTGGCGTGGTGCTGGAAAATGTGAACAAACACATAGCCGAGCTCACCGCGCCCGAGGTGGATTACAAGCCCGCCCAGCTAGCCGCCCTTACTGATAAAATGACCGAGCTACAAACCGCCCAAAGGCTATACAGTGCCAAGCGCATTGAGCAACGCGCCACCACCAAAGAGCGCATCAGCCTGCTGCGCGCTATGTGGGAGTATCAAATTTTGGTAGGCAAGGTGGCAAAAATTATCTTTTTTGATAATTATGCCAAGTACAAAAATTATCTTTTGCCAAAAAGAGCGAAGAAGAAGGAGGAC
>JBBSPP010000118.1:0-7765 GCA_038258625.1 Chitinophagales bacterium | reverse complement strand
GCGGCAGTACCAGCAGGCATGACTGCCGAAAAGGTAATTAATACCTACATAGAAAACACAGGCGGCACTAAAAACTGGGAAGGTATAAAAGATATTCGTATGATTATGGTGATGACCGGTGCAGCGCCATTTGATGTGGATGTAGTTTCTGTAAAAAAGAAAGGTGGTAAACTATTGGAAGAAGCTAGTGCTGAAGTGCAGGGTAAAAATCTAATTTTGCAAAAAACTATTTTCAACGGTACTATTGGTAAAGAAACTGGCACGCAAGGTGAAAAAGTAATTGAAGGTGATGCCGTAAATGAAACGCGCAAAAAGGCAATGATTTTTGATGAAGCCGAATATTTGAAGCCTAGTTATAAACTAAAATTGATGGGCACAGAAAAAGTAGATGGTGATGATTGCTATGCTGTTGCAGTTACCGACGAAACGGGTGAAGCACAAACGGAATATTTTTCAATGGCAACGGGCTTGCGCAAGCAAACCGTAAGCACTATGGATGCTGACAATGGAAAAGTAACAGTAACTTCAAAATTTGACGATTACAAAACGGTGAAAGGGTTGAAATTTCCATTCAAATTTACGCAAAGCGTAGGACCGCAAAAAATGGAATTTAAAGTAAAATCTATCGACATTAACAAAGGGTTTGACGATAGTATTTTTGAAGCGAAATAAATAATTGAAAGCAATTGTAAAACTGAACCTCCCAATGTTGGGAGGTTTTTTTGTGCCAGAAATAATGAAACGGAGTGTGCTAATTAATAAATATTATTATTACCCTGCAGTCAAAAGTAGATTATTAGGAAGATTGAAATTATAATTTTTATAAATTATGGTGCAAATTGATTTAACATTCAGGAATTTCTGATAGTGAATTTTGCTGAACGTTTTACTTTATTTTTACGGTCTTGCTTTTAATGAAATTGGTATGAAAAAAATAATAGTCCTAACCATAGTAGCTGGTTGTTTTTTTATAAAAACGAATGCACAAACCACGCAACCAATTACTAAAAAAGAACTGCAAGAGCGCACCCAAAAAGAAAAATTGCGAACACCTATAAAAATTGATGACGCAATGAAAGAGCGAGAAAATGAAACTGTGAAGCCCCTCACCAAAAAAGAAAAAAGAAAAGCCAAGCGAACAGAGCGCAGGGCAAAATGCCGCCTAAGAAAAAATAAATAAACTGATTAATCTTAAAAACCACTTTAGAAAAAGAATATTATGAAAACTACAATGAAAATCTGCATTATTTTGATAGCCACTTTTTGGGGCACAGCATTCACGAGTAAGGCACAAGAAAAACAACCGCTAGATGTAAAGCAAATGCTACTAGAAATAAAGAAGGAGAAATCTAGAGCACCTATAAAAATAGCTGATGCTATGCGCAACCAACAACTTGAAGAGCGCGGTGCTAGCAGTAAAACCCGCGCTTCGGATACAAAGTTGACCAACAATGCATCATCGGGCATTGACGAGGCAGAATCTTTTATAGCCATGGACCCGAGCAACAATAATAATTTGGTGATGAGTTATATGGCAAACAGCAATACAACTGGCATTACGTACCCTATTTATTACTCCAGCAATGCGGGGCAATCTTGGATCAAAAGCTCCTTCAATTCTTTCACTTATTTACAACAGTCTTTTCCTGGGGGCTCGTTTCTGGGTGGTGGTGATCCTATTTTTGCCTATGATAAATCGGGCAAGCTTTATTTTTCATGGATTTATTTAGTAGCAAAAGCCAATGTTTTTGACTCTGTGTACGCCTGTATGTTTTTGGCATCGTCATCCAACAATGGGCAAACCTGGAATGTAGAGCCTGGCAATGATCGGTTTATTGCTTACACCGCACTCAACCCAAATACGTTTGAAGGGTATGCAAATTATGAAGGATTTTACGATCGACAGTGGTTTGCAATGGACCTTACAAATGGTGCCAATGCTAACACCTTGTATTGTTCATTCGTATATTTTCCCAATGAAGTAGAAAACCAAAATGTAACGGGGCAGTATATAAAAAAGAAATCGGCATCGGCGGTGAAATTCACAAACACTAAAAATCAAATTAATTCGGGCATATCACAATTTGGCAATGTGGCTGTAACGCCTGATGGTAAACTACATACCACCTATGCTGATTTGGGTATGGGTCGTGTAATGCATGCTGTCTCGAGTGATGGAGGCAGTACATTTTCTGGCGGTCATACAATTTCTACAGGTACAAATCTTTTTGGCAGCCAAGGCAATGGCTTTGTGCACGACCGAGAAAATAGTGCCATAAATTTAATTGCCGGCGGGAGTGTGCTACATGTGGTATGGTCTGATTTCCCGGCTAGTGCAGGTGCTAATTATAATTCTTATTATTCACGTTCTACAGATGGTGGTACCACTTGGTCTCCTCGCTTAAATTTATCAACTATTTTTAATACCACCGACAAAGGATTTATGCCTACCGTTTGCGCTCATAATGACCGGGTTTCTATTGGTGCTTATATAATTAATCCGAGCAATGTTTCAGAGTTTCAAATGGTCACATCTTACAACGATGGTGTTAATTGGAATTCGCCTATTTTATTAAGTTCCCAACCTACAGATTTTGCGTCTTTTTCTAATTCGGGAGTTTGGTTTGGCGATTATTCCAATGCGGTGCGTAATCAAGATAAATCATATTTTATATGGAGCGATGGCCGCGGCACTAATGGTAGTAAAATGTACGTGAGTGTAGTATCAGAGTGGGCTACGAGCGTTACCGAAGTAACGGCCATCAATGGTTCTTTTAGCTTGGAATCGTATTTCCCAAATCCAACAACGGATGTACTAAATCTGCAATTATCCTCAGATAAAAGCAATGACTTAACAGTAACCTTGCAAACAATTGAGGGTAAAATACTCAGCACGCAGGCTTTGAAAATGACGCAGGGAAATCAACAAATAAGTATTCCAACCAACGTCCTAACCCGTGGTAATTATGTATTGAAAATTACCAACGGGGATGGCGAATTTTTGAGCAGATTGATTAGTAAGTAATAGAGAATTATAAATGGGTACAGCCGTTTCAAGTTAGCGCTTGAAGCGGTTTTTTATTAAAAAATATCTTAAAATGATTTTATAAATCAGCGCAACGGTTGCCCCTCGCCAAAGTTTACAAAAATACGCAGGTAGAACGCCCGTGAATATCGCATAAGGATGGGTTGGAGTAACACCATCATTCCTACCGCTATTCCTAAGAAAATAAAAATAGAATTATCGTCAAATTTAAAACCGTAGGTAAAACCAAATATGACTGCCATAAAAATAATTAACCCCACACTCATACCATAACTAATATATCCGGTACCAAACCAAAATCCAGGTTCTAGCTCAAATTTTAGGCCGCACTCCGGGCATAATTCTGGCATGTCCATCATTTTATTTAAAGGAAAAATGCTACTGGAGGTAAACATATTTCCTCTCCTACAATTTGGGCATTTTAGTTTTAAAAGTGCTTTGATGGCTGATGGTTCTTTGCTCATATAATTATTTTGCAAAAGTAAAGGTTTTAATTTTTAAACAGCTAAGTCGGTTACAGCAAGCGTAAAATATTATTGGGCGTATGGATTAAAAGAAAAAAGATGATTAGCAAAAGGGAAGGAGTAAAATTCGTAGTGGAGTAAAGCCTCTTGAAAAGGTAAAATCCTTGGCCAATTGAATATTTGTAGGTGTAGGAATAAAAATGAGAGGCTGAGATAGCTTGCAAAACAGAATGCTAAAACTGAGATTTATAAAAAATAAAGTAGAAATAATATGCTTTATTTAAATGAAAACACAGAAAGTGTAAGGTTTTGTAAACCTTATAGGTCAACGCCTTTACCTTCGTGCCCGTTCATGAAAAAGTATTTAAACCTATTTGATTTTCAGCAAAAAGTAGATTACAAAACCGAGGTGCTCTCAGGGCTTACGGTGGCGTTGGCCTTGGTGCCAGAGGCCGTGGCTTTTGCCATGATAGCCGGTTTTTCGCCACTAACTGGTTTGTATGCCGCATTTGTAATGGGATTAGTTACATCCATTTTTGGTGGTCGGCCAGGGATGATTAGTGGTGCTACGGGTGCGGTAGCGGTAATTTTTGTTGGGCTGATTCTTCAATTGAAAGAGATGAACCCAAATATTGAGCAACTGGAAATTTTGCAATATGTCTTTGCCACGGTCATTCTTGCTGGGATTTTTCAAGTTGTTTTTGGGCTTTTCAGGTTAGGAAAATTTATACGTCTAGTGCCACATTCGGTTATGTTTGGGTTTGTAAACGGATTGGCAATTATTATTTTCATGGCGCAATTTCCTAACTTTTATCAAAAAGGCGGAACAGAACTTTTAGAAAGTATAAAGCTCCTCACCATGTTGGGTTTGGTGTTGCTCACAATGCTTATTATTTGGGGCTTGCCAAAGATCACAAAAGCATTTCCATCATCGCTCGCGGCCATTTTAGTTGTCACGGCCATCGTTATTATTTTTAATGTGGATACGCTTACGATTGCAGGTACATTAAAAGATGGCGAAACAATTCGCGGTGGGTTCCCGCCCTTTGGAATTCCAGAATTAGCTTTTAACCTGCAAACGTTCATGACCATTTTGCCCTTCGCGGCAATTGTGGCGGGCGTGGGTTTAATAGAAAGTTTGCTAACCCTCAACCTTGTAGATGAAATTACCCAAACGCGGGGCAGCGGAAATAAGGAAGCCGTGGCGCAGGGCGCGGCGAATATTTTGTCGGGTTTATTTTCGGGTATGGGTGGCTGTGCTATGATAGGGCAAAGTTTAATTAATACATCAAACGGCGCACGCGCTAGGCTTTCGGGGATTGTGGCCTCGGTCATGTTGTTGGTTTTTATCATGTTTGGCTCTGGGTTAATAGAAAAATTACCCATGGCGGCATTGGTTGGGCTAATGTTTATGGTGGCCATTGGCACGTTTGAGTGGGCCAGTTTCAAGGTATTTAATAAGATGCCGAAGTCCGATATTTTTGTAATGGTGGTGGTGACGTTGGTCACGGTTTTTTTACATAATTTGGCGTTGGCTGTATTAGTAGGCGTTATTATTTCAGCCCTCGTTTTTGCTTGGGATAATGCAAAACGAATCCGTGCCAAGAAATATCTTGATGAAAAAGGCATAAAACATTACGAAATTTATGGCCCCCTTTTCTTTGGTTCCACCGCCGTTTTTACCGAAAAGTTTGATGTTCAAAACGACCCGGATGAGGTCATAATTGATTTTGGCGAAAGTCGTATAACCGATATGAGCGCCATAGAAGCAGTAAATAAACTAACCGAGCGCTACCTAAAAGTGGGTAAAAAAGTACACCTAAAACATTTGAGTGCCGACTGCCGAGCGTTACTTCAAAACGCCGATAAAGTGATAGATATCAATGTGCTGGAAGATCCGACGTATAAAATTTTGAAAGATTAATCAATCCATTTACTTTGGGTTCAAATTTTATTTTTTAAGCCTGTCATCGTTTTTTGACAAATATCAATTTGGGCATTAACAGCATTTTTGAACTTAATGAAATTTCAAGATTATCTTTGCCCCCTATGGCGAAAATTACATTCAACAACAAGAAGGGCGACTTTTATCCTACATTGAAAACTAAAATTGATGCTTATTTTTTAGAGACTGGAAAAGCGAAAACGGGCACATGGAAAATTTATCATAAAGCGGTTGTACTTTTTGCAATTCTTATTACTGGTTATGTGTTGGCAGTTTTTGGTGATTATGCTAACGGTTGGAAACTGCTCATCGTTGGCATAATGGGCGTGGCGGGTGCCAGTATTGGTTTTAATGTTATGCACGATGCGTGCCACGGAAGTTACTCCAATAAAAAATGGTTTAACGAAGTAATGGGTTACTCCCTCAATATTTTGGGAGGGAATTCTTTTTTTTGGAAACAAAAGCACAATGTAATTCACCACACTTATACCAATGTAGATGGTGTGGATGACGACATTGCCAAGCTACCCACAATACGCCATTGCGACACTCAGAAATGGTACCCAGCGCATAAGGTGCAGCATTTATACCTTCCGTTTTTGTACATGATTTCTTCGCTTTTTTGGATATTTTATATGGACTTTCAAAAATATTTTAATGGAAAAATTTATACTACCAAGGCATGGAATATGGACGCCAAGGAGAAAGTAATTTTCTGGATTACCAAAATATACTATGTAGCTGTGTGGGTTGTTTTGCCAATTTCTATCGTTGGGTTTTTACCTTGGCTGGCTGGCTTTATGGTGTTTCACGCTGCTTTGGGTTTTACGCTGGCTGTCACTTTCCAATTGGCTCATGTGGTAGAAGATACGCATTTTTACACGGGCTATGAGGATACAAAAATTGATGAAGAATGGGCCATCACGCAAGTACTCACTACAGCAAACTTTGCTCGCAAAAGCCGCATTGTAAATTGGTTTGTGGGTGGACTGAATTTTCAAATTGAGCATCACCTTTTCCCGCGCATTAGTCATATTCACTATCCAGAAATTAGCGAAATTGTAAAGCAACATTGCCAAGAATATAGTATTCCGTATAACGATGCACCTACTATGTGGAGTGCATTAAAATCGCATTTTAAAATGATGTACTTGTTTGGGCGAGGGCCGAAGTTGGCGGCGGCGTAGTAAGTCTTAAGTAGTAGGTCGTAATTCGTAAGTATTTTTTTGCTACCAGTTGGTTTTAAGCTTTCGACCTAGACTGATAATATCTTCCATTCTTGCTAAGGAGAATCTCCAGTATTCTGGAATTTGATTAAAACCATAATATACTCCTGCCACACCGCCCACTATGGCTGCGGTGGTATCTGTATCGTGTCCTAAATTAACTGCAGCCAAAACTGTTTTTTCAAAAGTTTCTTCTTTGAGAAAACACCACAAACTAGCCTCCAAAGATTCTATTACATAGCCACCAGAGCGGATATCTGTTTGATGCAAATCTCGAATGTCATTTGTAATTAAGCTACCAAAAATTTTCATTTCTTTTTCTGAAAAATCTATGTCCTCCCAAAGGTCAATAATTGCAGTTCGGGTTTTTTCATAAGATTCGTTTTTATCGTTTCCTGCAATTATAAACTCGACAAACTTTAAGTAAATCATACACGCCATTGCTGCGCGAATGTGCTTGTGCGTAAGGGCTGAATTTTTCCAAATTAATTCTAACTGTTCTGAAATAGGCTTGCCAACAATTAAAAATATCATCGGCAAAATTCTCATAAGCGAACCATTACCGTTATCCATTTCACTTGCACTCAATCTTAAATTTTCTAACTCTGCAATTTCTCCATTACTTAATATTCTGTTCAAATTATAAATTGAATCTCTCGTTGTAATACCTATGTCAAAAACGGTATTTCTGGCTGACCAATAGGCCTTATCCTTCCACGCAATAAATTTTTCAGCACATAGCTTTAGAGAATATCCTTCCACTATTGTTTCTGCCAAGCAGAGTGTAAGTGAAGTATCATCTGACCACGTTCCTGGAGGTGGATGATGCACTTTATAACCCACCATATCCTTGGCTGGCCTAGTCTTCATTTGTTCAGTACTTGAAAATTCATAAGGAACACCTAGCGCATCGCCCGTAGCGACGCCCAACAAAATATCAATCCCTAAATTCTTAAATTCTCTTTGCATAATCTGTAACAAATTTACATAGTGCCAACTCCTTTCCGCCCATTTCGGCTAAATGTTTCCAAAGGACGACCAGCGATTTTTTCCCTAAAATATTTGCAATTTCAAAATAATTCAT
>JBBSPP010000117.1:0-7876 GCA_038258625.1 Chitinophagales bacterium | reverse complement strand
TTGCTACGACGGTGAGGAAACGTACTACACCACCCAGCTAGAAAATGCATTTGAAAAAGAACTGCTCACCGATGCCGAGCGAGATTTTAATTTGCATTTGTATTATGGTTTAGATTCCGATTGGAGACAAATTTTGAATACGTGCCAGCAAGCACCAATGTTTGGCGAGCGTATGGTGGTAATTATAAAAGAAGCGGCAAACCTAAAAGGTATAAATGACCTTGCGCCTTTTCTGGAAAAATTGCCGCCCACTACTTTCTTATGCATTTCGCATAAATATAAAAAACTAGATGGCCGTGGGGCGCTGGCAAAAACATTAAAAAAAGTTGGCACGTACCATACTTTTCAAAAATTATATGACAATCAAATACCTGCTTGGATAATGACCTACGCGCGGGAGCATGGATTGCAAATTAGCGATACAAATGCAAACTTGTTAACCATAAATCTTGGTACGCAGCTAGAAAAAATTGCGAATGAGCTAGAGAAAGTATGTATAAATTTAAAAGAAGGTGAGACCGAAATTACAGGCGAGCATATCGAAAAATTTATTGGCATTAGCAAAGATTATAATTTTTTCGAGTTTAGCGATGCGTTGCTAGGCCAGGAAAAATTGAAGGTTTATAATATTTTGCGTTACTTGGAGGGCAATCATAAATCCATGCCGCTCACCGTTTCGGTTGCTACGCTTTATGGCATGTTGAGCAATATGCACACCTATCATTTAATGGCAAAACCAGGTATTGATGTGTTGCAATCTTCACTCAAACTATCTCCATTCCAAGCAAAAAAAGCAGTGCGTTTTGCGCAAGGTTACACTGAGCAGCAACTGCGAAACGCGCTTAAAATGCTCTACGACATTGCACAAAAAGATAGAGGTATCGGCGGCACTATCCCGCCGGCTGATTTGTACAAGGAACTTGTGGGGCGGTTTTTTGCATTATGATTTTATAAAAAGTTTTACTATAGAAACTTTGGAAAAGGTAAAATGTTTTTTTCACTTTTTACCAAATACTATTCGCTCATCATTTATTTGCTATTATATATAATTGCGCACACCCTTTTGCATCACTCAGCGCATCATGATGTTTTAGCTGAATGTTATGCACCGCGCAGCAGGCACCTAAGTTCGCCGGTTTATAGCCCCGCTTTCTATAAATTTTTACGGTGCATTCCCAACGATTGGCTACGCCCAAATCTTCATAATCCACGCCATAATCAAGCATAGATTTACTCAACACGTTACGATCAAAAACTTCGTTGTGCGCCACTACTTTTTTACCCGATAATCGCTTTTTTATTTCGGGGTACATTTCATAAAAAGGTGGGGTATTGGCTGTATCCTCAGGGCGAATGCCATGTACGCGAATGTTATGCCAATTATAATAATTGTCAGGCGGCTGAATGAGTGCGTGATACTCTTCGGTGATAATTCCATGATCGACCGTCACAATTCCTACGGAGCAAATGTGGTGGCCGACGGCAGTTTCAAAATCTATGGCTACGAAGGATTGCATTTTATTTTATTCAATAATAAAGAAAGAAGTTGAGTTTTTATAAATATTAGTATAAACCATTTTACATTTTGCGTTCAACACTTAAAAGCATTTAACTTCGCGCCTTCAACATTCCATAACTTTTTAATGATTCAATTCGAAAAATTTACGCTTGATAATGGACTAAAATTTATTTTTCACAAAGATGAAAGCACACCCATGGCGGTAATAAACGTGCTGTACGATGTAGGCGCAAAAGATGAAAGTCCGGAGCAAACGGGCTTTGCACATTTGTTTGAACACCTAATGTTTGGTGGTAGTATAAATATACCAAGCTACGACGAACCATTGCAAACGGCAGGCGGAGAAAATAATGCGTACACCACAAATGATATTACCAATTATTATTTAAAGCTACCCAAAGAAAATTTGGAGACTGCTTTTTGGCTAGAAAGCGATAGGATGTTGTCTTTGGCTTTTAATGAAAATAGCCTAGAGGTACAACGCAAAGTAGTATGCGAAGAGTTTAAGGAAAATTATATAAACAAACCATATGGGGATGTGTGGAAATATTTGCGCGAGCTGTGTTACACCCAGCATCCATATCAATGGATGACAATTGGCAAGGAGCTAAAGCATATAGAAGACGCACAATTGCAAGATGTAAAAAACTTTTTTAAAAAACATTACACCCCGCAGAATGCTATCGTTTGCATAGCCGGAAATGTAGAACTTGAAGAAGTAAAACGACTGGCAAAAAAATATTTTGAGCCCATACCAAGCGGCAATAAATACGAGCGCAATATTGCACCCGAACCTACACAAACCGAAACACGCCGACTAACAATTGAAAAAGATGTGCCGGTAAGTTTGATAATGAAAGCCTATCATATTGCAGATAGAAACGATGCACTTTACTACACAGCCGATGTGATTACTGAAGTATTGGCGGGAGGAAAATCATCTATTTTATATACTGAACTCGTAAAAGAGCAAAAGCTTTTTAGCCAAGTAAGTTGTTATCACACGGGTAGCTTGGATAAAGGATTGTTGGTAGTGCTAGGTAATTTGATTGATAACGTTACGCCCGAGGAAGGCGAAAAAGCAATGGACGGCGTACTTCAAAAATTTATGGATGAAGATGTGAGTAAGGAAGAATTACTAAAAGTACAAAACAAAATTGAGAGCCTAATAGAGTTTGAAGATATGAGCCTCACAAGCCGTGCTAACAACTTGGCCTATTACGAATTAATTGGTGGCGCGCACAAAATGAATGAAGAGTTTGATAATTATAAATCCGTAACAGCCGAGGCCGTTCAGGATTATGCCAAGGAAATTTTCCGAAAAGAGAATGAGAGTGTACTTTGGTATTTGGCCAAGCAAAATTAGCCAAATTTAAAAACGCCCTGCTTTCGCGGGGCGTTTTCAAACTTAAACTATGGATTTACCAAATGAACTAATACAAATGTAATTTGGTTGGTTTTCAAAAACCATATTCTGTAGTCAAGCTATCGTCATTAAAAGCTGACGGTGAGATGATAATAGTTTAAAACTCACAATTACCCGGAGTCCTTGGGAAAGGAATCACATCGCGGATGTTACCCATGCCCGTCACAAACTGTACCAAACGCTCAAAACCAAGCCCAAAGCCAGCGTGTTCACACGCTCCGTAGCGGCGAGTATCCAAGTACCAGCTCATTTCTTCTTTGGGAATGTCCATTTCTGTCATGCGCTGTTCTAGTTTTTCTAAACGTTCTTCCCGTTGGCTACCGCCCACAATTTCGCCAATGCCCGGTGCCAAAATATCCATAGCAGCAACGGTTTCGCGGCCTGCCTCGCAGTTATCATTTTGGCGCATGTAAAATGCTTTTATATCCTTTGGGTAATCAATTACAATGACAGGCTTTTTAAAATGTTTTTCTACCAAAAAACGCTCATGCTCACTTTGCAAATCAATGCCCCAAGCTACATCAAATTTGAATTGCTTCTTTCTGTATGGTTTTGAATTCATTAAAATATCAATAGCTTCGGTGTATGTAATTCGTTCAAAATCATTTTCCATCACAAAGTTTAGTTTTTCTGCTAGGTTCAGTTCACTGCGCTCGTTTTGCGGTTTTACTTTTTCTTCTTCTAACAAACGGCTGGTCAAAAAAGCTATATCGTCAGGGTGTTTTTCCATGGCATAGCGAATTACATATTTCAGCATTTGCTCAGCACAATCCATATCGCCATGTATATCACAAAAAGCCATCTCGGGTTCTATCATCCAAAACTCGGCGAGATGGCGCGTGGTGTTGGAGTTTTCAGCACGGAACGTAGGGCCAAACGTATATACGTTGCTAAACGCCATGGCACCAAGCTCTGCTTCCAATTGTCCACTTACGGTTAAGTTTGTTTCGCCTTCAAAAAAATCTTGTTTATAATCTACATGTCCGTCATCGGTGAGGGGCGTATTTTTCATATCCAAGGTGGTTACTCTGAACATTTCGCCGGCCCCCTCGGCATCACTAGCCGTTATAATTGGCGAGTGCATATAAATAAAATTACGCTCCTGAAAAAACTGATGAATGCCAAAAGCTAAAGCATTCCGTAAACGAAAAACACTTCCAAACGTATTGGTACGAAAACGCAAATGCGCATTCTCTCTCAAAAATTCCATGCTGTGCTTTTTAGGCTGAATAGGATATTTTTCGGCATCGCTGTCGCCCAAAATTTCTACCTTGGCATCCGTCATTTCTACAGCTTGTCCTTTGCCTTGGCTAGCTACAATTTTTCCTGATGCACTTATGCATGCGCCCGTAGTAATTCTTTTTAGCGTAGCCTCATCATAATTATCTGTATCAATTACAATTTGTAAATTATGATTGGTGCTACCATCATTCAAGGCTATAAACCGGTTGCTCCGAAATGTGCGCACCCAACCGTTGATTGTAAAATCGTAATCTTTTTCTCCCGAAGACAATATCTCCTTGATTCTTTTTTGCATAGCAGCAAATATAAAATTTCATTTCAGCCAATTGGCTTTTTACGAACGTATTCTTGTCTATTTAATTTTAAAATTGAAATGAAAGACCCACCCCATTGCTGTTGACGATGAACTTCAATTCCTGTTTTCGGGGTACGCCAACCGTCAATTTTTCATTGTAAATATCAACCGCTTTAGTTTTGTGCCAAGCACCAACTATCGCAAAAGGAACTGCTACCGCAATAATCCCACCACCTAAGGCGGCCACATTCCAATTGGGCTCGCCACCGCCTATATAGGCGTAGTGGCAGCCCTATCAAAAAACCTCCTATACCGCCCAGCATGCTGCTTACAATTTCGTTGTTCGATGCTTTGTTCATAAACCGTTGTGCTTCCGGCACGTCTTTGGTCAAGTTTATTAGGTCGCGTCTATTTAGTTTTTTGGTGTCCTGATGATATATTTTTCCAGCATATCGCATCATCTCGATAGGTTTGGTATTGTCTTGGGCTTGCATCAATTTGGTTGCAAAAAGGAGGATAGCTAAAAATAGAATTTGTTTCATGGTGGCGTTTGAATTCTTAACCCTAAAAGTATAAAATTTTAGATTGAATTAAATCGTAGAAATTAAGATTATTAATTGTTTGAGTATTGACTTCACCTTTTTGCATTTTAAATTTACGTAACTAGCTTTTACCAAATTAAAAAGAAAACGCAAGCCTATCTTCCCGTCATTCTATTTTTATGGAATTGCACCAAAAAATGTATCTTCATTTTTACTTAAAAGAAAAACCCTAATACCATTGCATGAGTTTTTATAATAAAAATAACCGCCTCGAAATTCCAACTTCATTTTCTAAGTTCTACAAGAATATCGCGCTAGGTATTTTGTTGTTGTTTTGCTTCAACAATGCCGCACAAGCCCAAACTATAAAAGACCAAGTGCAGCGCGATACAATTACCTACGTTTACAAACTTAATAATGCACAACTAAAATACATTTTTGAAGAAGACGGTATTAAAGACACCACTTGGTTTTTTACCAATAAAATAGATTCTTTTCCTGATCAAAAATATGACCAATCAAAATTGCCCAACGGCTGCTTTTTGAAGACAACCGTGGTTGGTCATAATCTAAATATCGAATTTGTAGCCAACTATCCATTTGCCATAAAGACAAAAACAATCCGTGATAAAAATATCCTTTTCCTAATTGATGAAAAAAATAAGCAAGAAATTACAGCAGCAACGGTGGCAATGAATGAGCGGCGGTGTGCGTATGACGCAGGGTTTGGCGGCTTTGTGCTGAATATAAAAGAGGATGCAAAAAAGAAGGAGAATAAATACATAAGCATCAACTACAAGGATGTGGTGTATTATATGTACACCAAAAGTCAATCAAATTATGTAGCTCCGCCTAGTCAAAATAGTGGGGTAACATCTTCGGTGTCGCCTGGGTATTTTATAGTGAGTCAGCCCAAATATCGGCACTATGATACGGTGAAATATAAGGCGTATGTAATCAATCCTTTCAACGGGAAACCAATTCGGAAAAAAGCGCGCATTCGTTTTTATGATAACCAAAAAACTTATTGGAGCAAAAAAATAAAAAGCAAAACGCGCGGGGCGTATTACGGCAAATTTGTACTGCCCGATAGTTTGAAAATTGATAAAAATTACAACCTACGAATTAGTTACCAAAAACGAGGTCGCACATTTTACACTACCGAAAATTTTAAGCTAGAAGATTATCAACTAGAGAAAAATAATTACGAAATAATTGTACCGCGAGATACATTTAATGCGGGCGAGGCTGTAGAGCTTTTTGCCAAAGCTACTGATGCCAACGGTTTTGCGCTAGGCGATACACGCCTGAAATTAACAATGAGCATTGAGAATATTGTGCGCACGTATCAGGATACAATAATTTTTGATAAAGATGAAAAACAAAATTGGTACAGCATTGATACCATCATGGATGAGTTAGAGCCTACAAAAATTATTTTTCCTAAAAATAAATTGCTCAACGCGCTAGTGAAATACAAAATAACCATCGAGATGATTGATGTGCGGCAGGAGAAAAAACTGTTTACAAAATATATTTATTGGGATGCTAAAACGGACAAAACAATTTTTGAACAACAACAAGATACCATCGTGGCGCGGCAATTATTTATGCTCCGCGATACCGCCAAAGTTTTTGATTTATTAATTTATCAAAACGAAAAAATGATAGACAGCATTCGGATACGCACGCCTTTTAATAAACAAGTAGCATTTAATTATACCCGAGCCGTGCTGCGCGACCCAGATGCTGTAAGTGAGCAAACAATTGCCATTACCCAAAACTTACTAAACCTAATAAAATTAGAAACCAAACGAACGTATGACAGTGTGCGAATTGAGTTGGATTACGCCATGCCGATTCCACTGCACTACAAAATTTACAAGGGTACAAAAGAAGTGGAAAGTGGCGCAAGTACTAAACTAAGCTATGCCGTCAGCGATTATTCAAAGGACGATTATTATCTCTTGATAAGCTCCAATCTAAATGGCGAGCTGGATAGAAACTTTCATTTTTTCCGCATTAGTCAGGATGAAAAACAGTTGCAACTCACCACCAATTTCCCCAAAGAAATTTATCCTGGTGCGCGCGTACCACTCGAAATTTCGGTGGCGGACTATAAAGGAAAATCGAAGGAAAATGTAAATATTACTACCTACGCCATCAGCAGTATGTTCAAAGATGCAATCCGCGAACCCAAAATAAATTCGCCCATTGCGCCCGTGGCACAATTGCGCGAGGTGCCAATTGCTGATGCACGCATTCAATATTCGGTTACCAAATTATCTCTCAATACAAGCTACCGATTGAGCAATTGGATGGTGAAGGAATTTAATTTGTACAAGAACGATTTTTATAAAATATACTACCCGCTGCAAAAAAATACCTACACACATTATATACAATTAGAAGACCGTGTACAAAAAATTGATTTAATAAATGATACAAAAAATGTGACAATAAAAGCACCTACACAATTTGCGTTGCTGCCTATTTTGGGACAGCGAGTGGCACGTCCTGCTTATGTAAAACTGAATAACGAACTAGTGTATCACGCAAATACAGATGCAAATTTGCCATACAGCATTGCTGCGGAAGCTGGCACCTATACCATCGAATTTCGTTTTCAAGATCATTTAATACGGTGTAAAAATGTTGTGATAAAGCCTAACCAAAAAACATTGTTCTGCGTGAATTTGGATAGCATTTTAGAAAATAATAATCGCGATTACATCGTGGCAGATTCTTTGCCAAGTTTTGCCATGACGACTGCCGAGTTTAAAGAGTTGGATAAAAATTCGTTGTTTGTAAACGCCTTATATTTTGATACGTTGAAAGTGTATCCGCTAAAT
>JBBSPP010000116.1:0-7920 GCA_038258625.1 Chitinophagales bacterium | reverse complement strand
GCATCATCTGTGCCAGTAATTACGGGGCGTACAATCGTGGCGGATTGCTGCGCCGTTGCTGTACCCACACTAAAAAATAGTGCGAGCATTAATAATTTTAGTTTGTGTTGTAAACTTGTTTTCATGTTGTAGTATTTTTTTGCAAAGAACAACAGACTGTGTGACCCCAACATTACTTGTACGTGAACTAAAAATTATGGTAGTATTACCAAAAAGATATTTTTTTATTCGGAGTGAGTGCACTTATTTTTTTTGGTGTATGGATTGGTAGGTGGCTGTAAAACCCCTTACAGCAATAAGTGTGTGGATGGAAAACATCGTAGCAAGCCAATATGTATGTTCTGAGCGTTAGTCTAACACTACGTTTTTTTACTTATACATAAAGGAATATGAAAAATACAATTAATCCTTTAAACCCGATAATAAAGCAGCGAGTTCATTTTTTTGCACGGCTTTCTATATTAATTCCAAACTTACTTTTTCAATAATCCCTGCAACTTCAAGTTCCTATAGAGGTCTACAATATTATCAGGAATGTCAAAATCTGTAAGCCAATTTACTTCTAAGCCATTTTCTTCGGCAAGTTCATACAATTCGGGAATGGCTTTTATGTTTTCGCCAAGCGCAATGAATGCTTCGCTAAAATCAAGGCGCAAGTCCTCATGTATTTTTTGTAGCTGCACCATTGTTCTAAAGGCACGATTGACCACGTACAAAAAAAGTTTCCGTTTATATTTTTCAGAATTGCTTTCTATGATAAAATCTTTGTGCCCGTGGAGCAATTCATTCATCATCAGTAGGTTGAGTTCTATCTCGCCATATTTATCTTTTGTAATGCGCACGTGCAGCGCAATGTCACCGCTCACGTAACGAATGAAGCGTTGCATTTGCGCCATGTAAGCACCATCATAGCCAAGTTTTTCTACTTTTTCTTTTACTAATTCAGCACATTCTTGGCGCAGTTCTTCTTGACTGCGCGTGTCTATCATTTCAAAATAAAGCTGCTCGCTCAGGTACCAATCGCGCTTTAGCAATCGCCAAATCAATTTATCTTTTTCCTTACTGCTTAGCTCGCTCAGTGCTACTTTAAATTGCTTCTCGTCCTTTTCCATTTTTATAAATGTTGTTCAAAAATAAAGAGCAAATGTTTTGAATTTGCTCTTTAAAAATATGAGTTGTAGAATAAAAAAATTTATACGGGAATATCCTGCGCCATTTCTTCTCTGTCCCAGTTTCTATGTTTGGCAATTGCCGCAATAAATTCTTTAGGAGATTTATTTATAAAAACCGCTTCATCATCCTCTTTAAAATCAAAGACATAAGTTACTTCCAATAGTTCTTCCGCTTCATTATCTACGGCAATCGCTTTGCAATATTTAAATGTTTCATTTACAAATTTTATAAATTTAGGATTTTCAAACAGCGCATCGATAGAAGCTTGTCCACCCGGAATATAAACGGCATCAAACAGCACACTTTCAGTCGTCATGATGGCGGCATCTACTTTGTGCTCCATATTTTCATCGCATATAATAGTGCCACCATGTGGTGCTATAATTTTTACCACAGCGTTTTCTTTTACCAAAGCCGTTTTCATTTTTTTATAATCCTTCATGGAGAAACCATCTGCAGCCAATACAGCAATTTGCCGTGTAGCAATACTATCTGTTTTAATGTGCGTCTGACTGAGCGCATCAGATTTTTCTAAATAGATTTTCTTTTTGCCCGGCTGATGTTTTTTCACATCAGCATCCGCGCCTATTGCTTGGTTGATTGGCTGGTCAATACTTTTTGGGATTTTTAACCCCAAACCGTCAGCCACTTTTTTGGCAAGGTCATTGTCAATTTGATTTATCATATAAAGCATGCGCTCTTGGATAGGTTGCGCCATACATTTTCCCAATTCAAACGTATAAGCATTGGCAATATGATTTTGTTCCCAAGGTTTTAGACTTCTATAAAAAAGTGCCGGTTGCGAAAAGTGGTCGCTAAAACTTTCACTTCGATTTCTAATTTTATGGGCTTCAATTTTTTCTTCGTGATGCGTAAAGCCACCTTCAGCTGCTTTCGCCATGTGCGGACAGCCACCACCTAAAGTATTGGGAAAATAAGCAGTTTGCCCTTTCGGAATATTCATTTGCATTTGCCCATCGCGCTGATTATTATACACTGGATTTATAGGTTGGTTAATTGGTATCTGATGATGGTTTGGCGTACCCAATCTTGAGAGTTGTGTATCACGATACGAAAACAATCGACCTTGCAAAAGCGGGTCATTTGAAAAATCAATCCCGGGCACAATGTGTCCTGGTAAAAAAGCAACTTGTTCTGTCTCAGCAAAAAAGTTATCAGGATTTCTGTTCAATGTTATTTTTCCTACTTTGATAACAGGCACCATTTCTTCAGGGATTAATTTTGTAGGGTCGAGTAAATCAAAATCAAATTTGTGTTCATCTTTTTCTGGCACAATTTGAAAACCCAATTCCCACTCTGGATATTGCCCCGATTCAATAGCGTCCCACAAATCTCTGCGATGAAAATCTGAATCAGCCCCATTAATTTTCACGGCTTCTTCCCACGTTACAGAATGCACACCAAGCAACGGTTTCCAATGAAATTTTACAAAATGTGATTCGCCTTTTTTATTAATTAATCTGAAAGTATGTATTCCAAAACCTTCCATCATGCGCAAACTGCGCGGTATGGCGCGGTCGCTCATGGCCCAAATATGATTGTGCAAGGTCTCGGTGCTATGCGATACAAAATCATAAAACGTATCATGTGCCGATGCCGCTTGCGGAATTTCTTTATTCGGTTCAGGTTTTACAGAATGAACTAAATCAGGAAATTTCATCGCGTCTTGAATAAAAAAGATTGGCATATTATTTCCTACTAAATCCCAAGTACCTTCTTCGGTATAAAATTTTACAGCAAAGCCGCGAACGTCCCGCGCCAAATCGGGCGAGCCTTTAGAACCTGCAACTGTAGAAAAACGAACGAAGACAGGCGTTGTTCGATTTGTATCTGTAAAAATTCCAGCTTTAGTATATTTCTCTTGGCTTTCGTATAATTCAAAAACTCCGTGCGCTCCACTGCCACGCGCATGTACAATGCGCTCAGGAATTCGTTCGTGGTCGAAGTGAGTAATTTTCTCTCGCAAAAGAAAGTCTTCTAAAAGCGTTGGCCCGCGCTCGCCAGCTTTTAACGAGTTGTTCGTGTCGTTTACTTTCAATCCTTGATTGGTTGTCATTACTTTACCTTCAGCGTTCACTTTGTGTTGCTCAAGTTGTTGAAGTTTTTGATTATCGGGTTTTGTGTTTTTAGATTTTGCCATAGTACCTCAAAAGTATCTATAATAGCTAAAGTCTGTGTTTCGATATTTGACAGATAAATTATATAATTGTTAGGAGTGTTGGTTAACCGCGATTTTTACAAAAGCTCTACGAAGTTGTTTGCAATTACATATTTCTTTACCGTAGAATCCTCCAATTTATACCGCGTATCCAAGCCGGTAAAATTGCTAAATGCCGGTAATATCAATTGCCCTTCGCCCACTATAAAACACGGCAGCTTAATTTTTAAATTGCCTAGACCATGTAGCTCCACGCCTGGGTGAATATGCCCCGAAATTTGAAAGCACTCCGCAGATGTTTGCAGAGGTTTATGCTCAAAGTAAAAAGGAGTTTCTAGCATACTTTTCATGAAGTCAATATCGTAGTTGCCTAATAATTTTTTAGAAATTACATCGTGATTTCCTCCTATCAGTTTAATTGAAATGTCGGAATGCTGTTTGCGCCATACGGCAAATACTTCAAGGTCCGAATTATACTGGGCATGAAACATATCGCCAATCACCCAAATTTCTTTGACGATATAGTCGCTTAACAGATTATCTACTGTGTCCAAATCTTTTTGCAAAACACCCTGCGGAATGGCTATGCCATGCTTGCGAAAATGCGCTGATTTGCCAATGTGCCAATCAGATAAAATCAATGCTTTATGCTTTGCCCAATAAATACATTTCCTTGGGTCGAGCAACAATTCCTCATTGCAGAGTTTGATTTTTTTTGCTTGCATTACGTTCTCGTTCTTCTAAATTTTTTCCCTTTCACTTCCTTCATTTTTTTAATCCGCGTAGCCAAATCTTCGCTTGATAGCCGTTGTCGTATTGTTTCAATTTTTAACGGAAAAGCTAGTGGCGTAAACCGTTCTGTGCGTTTAAAAATGATATTGCTTTTTGATATCCTTTCAAAGGCTTCTATTAATCTTGCTTCTTCAAGTTGATCATTAAATACTTCATTATAGGCCTGCCGCAATAATAAATTTTGCGGGTCATAATCTTCATAAACATTAAAAATTAAATTGCTCGATGCCTGAATACTTTTAAATTTTTGTCGATGCCCGCGCACATTCTGAAATACCAAACCAGCAATGCAGGCAATATCTCTAAATTTTCGTTTCGCCATTTCCGCAGCGTTAATGCTGCTTATAATGTCATTGGCTAAATTTTGTTTCGACAAAATAGTTTTTAAGATTTCATTTGTCATGGCGATGGGTTGGTCAGTAGCGAGCTCAAAACCATAATCATTCGTAGCAATTGAAAAACTTATAGGGGTTAAATTGCCTAAGCGATACGCCACAATCGCAGCCATAATATCGTGCACCAATCGGCCTTCAAACGGATAAAAGAATAAATGGTAGCCATAGCGGTTCTCTGTATATTCTACCAAAAATTCTTTTTCTGTAGGTATATGAGATTCCTCTTTTTGGAAATCAAAGAGTGGTCTCAGAAAGTTTATTTCTTTTTCGCCTCGCGGTGGTTTGTTTCCAAGTGCTAATTTTTGTCGTAAAAAATGGCTGAGGTAAGATGTCATTGGCAGCCGCCCGCCCAGCCAACTTGGTGCATACGCTTTTTTAGATGTACTAGCGCGTACCAAAATATCGCGCTCCTTTATAGATACCAAACTCACTGTGCGCCCCGCCAAAATAAAATGATCACCAGGTTTCAATTTTGAAATAAAATATTCTTCCACCATACCGATGTAGCCACCGCTAATAAACTTTACGCGCATCATCACATCGCTTACAATCACGCCAATATTCATTCTATGCAACATGCCAACTCTCCGGCTTTCTACTTTAAATAATCCTTCGGCGGTTTTGATTACTTTATGAAATTCCTCATATTGATTTAATGTCTCGCCACCTTGCGTAATAAATCGCAATGCCCAATGCCAATCTTCTTTCGTTATTTCGGCAAAGGCATGCGTATTTTTTATTTGTTCAAAAAAATCGTATTCATAAAAACCTTCACCCAACGCCACCGTTACCATAAATTGTACAAGCACATCGTAGGTCAAAACATAGGGCGTTCGTTTTTCAATTGCTAGTTGTTTATAGCCTTCTTTCAATGCGGCTACTTCAATAATTTCTAAGGTATGGGTAGGGACAAAATAAATTTTAGAAGGTAAAAAAGGCGAATGCCCGCTACGCCCTGCTCGTTGTAAAAAACGTGCAATCCCTTTGCTAGAGCCAATTTGAACCACTGTATCTACAGGTTTGAAATCAACACCCAAATCTAAGGACGAAGTACAAACCACCGCTTTCAAATTTCCTTCGCCCAAATTTTCTTCTATCCAATGGCGTAATTGCATATCAATAGAGCCGTGATGAATTGCAATTAAACCCGCCAAGTCAGGGCAAGCCGCGAGGATGTTTTGATACCAATTTTCACTTTGATTTCTAGTGTTGGTAAAAATTAAAGTCGTTTTGCTTTTCAAAATTATGTCCACAACTTTATCTGTCATGGTGCTGCCCATGTGTCCGGCCCAAGGCAAAATTTCAAGTTCATCCGGCAATACACTTTCAATAATAATTTTCTTTTTTTCTTTAGCGCGAACAATTTTGCGTTTTGGTTTATAGGGACACAGAACCTCCAACGCTTCTTCAAGGTTGCCTATCGTAGCGGTCAATGCCCAAATTTTTAAATTTTTTGTAATGCTATTTATATAGGTCAAACCTAGCTCGGCCAACACGCCGCGCTTAGTGCCGAGTAGTTCGTGCCATTCATCTATTACAACGCATTCCAAATTTTGCAAGACCGATTTATTTTTCTTTTGAGCAATGAGCAAGTGTAAACTTTCGGGCGTAATTACAATAATTTCCGGCATGTTGCGAATTTGTTTTTGCTTTTCGGCACTGCTAATATCCCCCGTGCGAATGCCAACCTCCCAATCCAATCCAATTTCGTCAAGCGCATTTTGCATGGCTTTCGCAATATCATTTGAGAGAGAACGCAGTGGTGTAACCCACATCAATTTTAATCCTTTTTTATACTTTGTTGGCTTATTTAAAAAGTGAATGACGGCAGCCAAAAAAACGGCATACGTTTTACCAAAACCTGTAGGAGCTACAACCATGCCCGAATAATTTTGATCATACAAATCCCACGTTTTTTCTTGAAAAGAAAATGGCTCAAATTTTTTATCCGCCATCCACTTGCGAATAATTTGATAGCCTGTAGAATTTGCAAAAGCGCTTCGCATGATTAATTAATTAAAGCTTTCACAGTTTCTACCGTATCAATATCTGCCACGGTTTTATCTTTTCGCCAGCGCAACACACGCGGAAATCGAACTGCAATGCCCGACTTATGACGTTTGCTAAATCCGATGCCTTCAAAGGCTAATTCGAAAACAAGCTCGGGTTTTACGGTACGCACAGGGCCAAATTTTTCCAATCCATTTTTACGAATGAATTTATTTATTTCTATAATTTCTTTATCCGTTAAGCCCGAATATGCTTTGGCTATTGTCACTAATTTTTCGCCATCTTTTATTGCAAAGGTAAAATCTGTATAATGTCCGCTACGCCGACCGCTCCCTTTTTGTGCATAAATTAAAACCGCATCTAGCGTGAGTGGATCCACCTTCCATTTCCACCAATCGCCACGTTTTCTGCCAATGTGGTAGAGCGACATTTTTTGTTTGAGCATGAGCCCTTCGCTATTTACATCGCGTGATTTGGATCGTAGTTCATGTAGCTCATCCCAACTGTTGGTTGATAATATTCTTGGTAGAAAAAAGTTATCACGGCTTTCAGAAAAAATTTGTTCCAAAATTTTTCTTCGCTCTTGCAATGTTTTTTTTCGAATGTCTTCGCCTTCAAATTCCATGACATCATAAGCATAAAAACTAACCGGCACATCTTCCAACATTTTTTTTGAAATATTTTTTCTATTCAGCCGCTGTTGCAGTTCATTAAAATTTTGCACTTCGCCATTTTTTACAACCAAAATTTCACCGTCAATTACAAAATCATTTTCTAAATTTTGAGTGGCATTTTCTAATTCCGGAAATTGTTTGGTTACCAACTCTTCACCGCGACTCCAAATATGAACTTCGCCATTTCGTTTTACAATTTGACCACGAATGCCGTCCCATTTATATTCTGCCTGCCAATTATTTACAACGCCAAGTTCTTCCACTTCGTTGGGCATAGGGTAGGCTAGGCAAAAAGGATAGGGTTTGGAATTATCGGCTGTAATATATTTTCCATGAATCAAATCTTCAAAATTCACATTATCAATTTCCCACTTACCCATAATGCTGTGCATGATCACGCTGGTGTCTATCTCGGCATATTTGGCTATAGCGTTCACCAACATTTTGGACGAAACGCCAACACGAAAACTGCCGCCAATTAATTTATTAAACAAAAAACGTTCGTAAAAATCTAAGCCGCTCCAAGCGGTCAGCACATACTTTTTTTTCTCGTCATCATTTTTATCAGCCAGTTCGGCAATTTCATAAATCCACTCATGCAACTGTTTTTCTATACGCTCCGTTGGCGGTGGTAATAGTAGCGCTATCGTTTCGCCAAGGTCACCCACGCGGCTATATGATTCTAAAAATAACCATT
>JBBSPP010000115.1:0-7936 GCA_038258625.1 Chitinophagales bacterium | reverse complement strand
CATTATTAATTTATTGAAGCACTATTTTCTTGGTAATATTATACTCATTGCTTCTTACCTTGAGGAAGTATATTCCTTTTGGCAAGGCTGAGATATTTATCTCATTCCCTTTTGCCTCGATGTCAAATTCCTGAACCGTTGCGCCATTCATATTCACTAATTCTGATTTCAAGTTTTGGGTTAAACCATCGAGATTAATTCTAAATTCTCCCATTGTAGGATTTGGATAAAGACTTAGCAAATTAGAATTTGTAATCACATCACTTACCGCCGTTACAACTAATGGTTCAATTGTACCTACCGTATTTGTAGTGGTATTTACAAACCAAATACGACCATCTGGGCCAATGTCAATGCCTTGAATACCGGCAGTGGTTTGTACACGATTTACTTCTTGCGCTGGCATGGTGCTAATGTCATAAATAATAATGTCGCCATTATCATTATCGCTCACCGCCATAAAATTGCCTACTACTGCAATGCCTACAGGTTTTACCAATCCGGTACTGACTACAGTTTCCCATGTAGCGCCGTCATAATTTTTATACTCAACGACTTGGTCAAAATTTGTAAAAGAGGGATTGCCGCCTTGCGTACCTGTGGTAATGTCCAAACGAACAATTTTTGCGCCGCCTCCATCTACAATGTAAAGCCATTTTTTAGCATCATCAAAAGCCAAATGGGCTGACGTATTTTGATTAATCCATGAGATTGATTGACCTGTGAATCTGCGAACGATTGCGTCGTCGTGGTAGCTTGCACCAGGACCATGGTCGTTTACAAAATCATAGCGTACTACATCATTTGAGTTCATATCGGTTACCCAATATACATTATCTTTTTCCCAAGCTATACCCATACAGTATGGACTAGCATGTACCATATCCAAGTGGCTACCATTCATACCCGGAGGTTGTATGGCATAAATGCCATCGGCACTTGGCCATAATGAAGGCCCTGTGTATGGAGCGCCGCCATTATGATTGGCATCAAATACAGAGGTTGAAGTACCAAAATTTGTATTTTCACCAAAAGCGATACCGCTTGGCAAACTCATAAAGTGCCATGAGTTGGGGTCTTTTAAGTATTGCGATGTTTGATTGGTTTTACCAGCGTTTTTTATTGTCACTGTGCTACCACCACTATTTTCTGTTCCTTGGTTTACAATCCATAAATCGCCATTTGGGTGAAAATCTAAATCGCGCGGTTGAGCCACTTGATTAGAAGAGTTTGCAATGGTTTGAATAGTAAAAGTGTTGGTAGAATTGGCATAACTGGCCATAATATTTGGCGGTGTTTGTGCGTACAATGTTGTTGTAATAATGCCTAGCATTATTGTTAGTGTTGTTTTTAAGTATTTCATGATTTTTGTGTTTTTGTGTTTGTTAATAATTGTTTGTTTGTTTGTTTTTGTGTGTCATTTCAATGAATAAAAAATTCTAAAACGGACTCGAATACTCTGGATTAGTAGCTAAGGTTTTATCGGTCATCGTTTTTAAGAAAGCTACCAAAGCGGCCTTGTCGGCATTCGATAATTTTAGTCCGCCATTTAGTATTTGCGCACTAAAAGTCACATCAACATTAGACGAATTTTTTACATTGTCGTAATGATTGACGACATCTTCTAATGTTTTAAATCTACCATCGTGCATATATGGCGCCGACAATTCAACATTCCTCAAAGAAGGCACTTTGAACCACGCCTTGTGCAACGGGTTTCCTGTAACTACTTCTCTGCCCAAGTCTGTAAAATCGGCTTCAACATCCAACCCATTGCTTGTATATCTATTATTTTCAAAATTTGGTTCTGAATGGCAATGAAAACATTCTGCGCCACCAATAGCGGGATTGGCGGAATTATAGCGGGTGGTAAACAAAAATCGACCACGTTCTTCCTCAGCAGTCAAGTTTGTTTTACCAGCCAAATAATCATCATACTTTGATGAATTAGAAACGATTGAATTCATAAACTGCTCCATAGCTTTTGACATTAGCTCGGGCGTAATGGTAGATGTTCCAAATGCGCTAAAAAATTGTGTGGTATATATTTCCTTCGCACTTAGCTTGGCAACAACGTTGGGCAAGGTTTCGTGCATCTCCAGCACATCCTGAATGGGCATCAACGATTGGTCGCGCAATAAAGGAGCTCGACCATCCCAAAAGAAAGCATTGCCATGCCACGCCATATTAAAAATCGTCATGGCTTGTCGTTTTCCTTTTTGCCCTAATACGCCTAAAGAAAAAGTGGCTGTATCAGTAAACGCAAATTGCTGATGATGGCAGCTTGCGCATGACATTGAATTATCTTGAGACAAGGCTGTTTCATAAAACAACATTCTGCCAAGCTTTACACCCTGCACAGTTAACTGATTATCGGGCGCTATGTTAGGCGCCGGAAATGCACCATAATTTAGATTGTACGGTGTTTTATCATGCTCCAACACCTTATAATCTTTTTTACAGCTATAAATCACGATAGTAAGCAGACTCGCAAAGACGGATATTAATATTTTATTTGTTCTCACTGTATTTTGTTTTTGATTACCTACTCAAGTATTCTGTTTAATGTATTGATATTTAGTAACAAGAAATGATGTAAATCAAATCTTATTAGACATAGCAATTTCACATCCTCTTGATGAAAAGATTGTGAACTAAGACGAAATGAATTTAAATGAGATAGGACTCGTGAAGAATAAAGAGCTTTTTATCAGGTGGCTCTTTTTCTTTTATTCCGAACTCCCCTTTCTTTTGGAACAAAGGAGCATCTAATTTTGCAATTGAAAATGTGCTGTGCGGGATTGCAACATCGCTTATATTATTGATTATAATTTTAGCATTAGCACTTTTATGATTGTCCTTAATTTTTATTGTAAAATTCTTGTCTTTGCAACAACCATCCTCCATAGGTTCGTGGGGGTTACAAGCACATGGATGTTCATCTGTTGGGATAATAACAATGGCAGCTACCTCCCCGCCGCAATAATGTACCGACCCACTAATACCTATTGAAGGTATTACATACAGTAAAAATAATAATATACTTAGGAGGCGTTTTGCCATGGTTCGTAAAACTAATACTTTATGATGTCTTTACAAAGTTCATTATTAAAAGCAAGGTTGAGCTTATCATTTATAGCGAAGCCAATTCGTCATCAAAGAAGTCACTTAAAAAAGAAAAATTATACTTTAATGTCCTTGAAAATTATGCTCGTAATGTTCACCACGTCTCAAAAATTATAATTTCAAATCTTAGTGAAAATTATTTATTTATAGCACGAAATACTTAGGAATGGCAGGCTTCAAATTGATTTCATGAAAAAAAACATTGCTAAACGTTGAATCTAATTGATAATATTCCCTTAATTTTAGATTCTAAATATTTAAAAAATGAACAAGATTTTACTATCCATACTCCCTCTATTAGTAGTGGGTTTTATTGCTAACGCACAACTAACTTATACAATTTCGACAGACACTGCATATTTGAATTTGGCTGATGACAATGCTCCACATAAGGCAAAATTTAATTTAACGAATGGTGCTACGGCTACAACATTTGTGTGGCGTTTAGTACAAATTGTAAAACCTGGCGATTGGGTTGCACCTGGTGTTTGTGATTGGGTTGATTGTTATAGTTTTACTGATTACAAATGGCATACATCTCCAGTTGCTGCAAATGCAACACACGATTTGTTTATTGATATGCGGCGTCCGGTTGGTGGATCTCAAGGATGCTCTCAAGTAGGTATTGAATATGGCGAAATAAATGTAGATACAAACTACCAAGTACTACGTCATGCTAGTGGAGGTAGTTTATCTTCTTGTATTGCTTTATGGCCTACCGCAACTACCGATGTTAGCAAAAATCCTGTTGCAAGTGTTTATCCAAATCCTACAACAAACGTTATTAACTTAAACGTTATAAACAAAGATGTAAAAGCAGTTGTTCTTTCAAGCATAACTGGCAAGCAGCTTCAACAAACGGATATTTCTAGCTCAAATGGTGTTGTACATCAGTTGTCATTACAAGGGTTGCAAACGGGAATTTACATGCTACAATTCAAAAATGAGAGTGGTAAAGTTGTAGGTGTAACGCGAGTTACAAAACAATAATTTTAAAGATTAGCTATTCTTAGATAATCAATAAAGATTACTAATTTTTTAAAACGCTCACCAACGATGTCGTTGCTGAGCGTTTTTATTTATAGGGTTATATTGTTGATACATTTTGTTCAGCGTCTGATTTTCCCACCATAAATAGGATGGCGCGCTCTTGTAATCTTTATTTTTTATTAGTTTCTTAAACCAACTATCTTTATATCATGAGAAACGTTATTATAATTTTCGCACTTTTATTTTCTTCGCTCGCCAATGCTCAATCTATTAATTGGTCTTCGCCTATCGATGTAGCTCCATCAACGAATGGCAATGCGTATCCACGCATTGTAGATAATGCGCAGGGTAAAATTTTTGTGACTTGGGGTGGTAATAATAATGTTTACTTTTCTGCTAATAGTGGAAGTGGTTTTAGCACAGCAAAGCAACTAAATAATACAAGCACGCCCGCCTACATAGCTGACTGGACAGGTGCCGAGTTGGATGTAAAAGGTGATTCAGTCTATGTAGTTTTTATGCATAACGTTTGGAAACAAAAAACATACCTGACCAAATCGTTTAATGGCGGTAATACATTTTCTGTTCTTACACAATTAGAAAATTATGCTGATAGTACTTCGCGGTTTCCAATTGTGGCTGTAGGCCCCGATGGGCAGCCGCATATATCTTATATGAAAATGGACACCAACGGCAAACACCCTCATTATGTTTTTAGAAAAAGTACTGATTATGGAACAACCTTTGGTAACGAACGTGTGGTGGGAAATGTATCGGGGCCAGCAAGCGAAGCTTGCGATTGTTGTCCTGCTGCAATAAAAACAGATGGCAATAAAGTAGCCGTTTTTTATAGAGATAACCTGAATGATATTCGGGATATTTATACGGGCGTATCAACCAACGGAGGTGCAAATTTTAATGGCTTTGCTATTGATAATAATAATTGGTTTATTCAAGCGTGCCCTTCTAGCGGCCCTGATGGTATTATACGGGGAGATTCGTTGTATTCGGTATTTTTTTCTAACGGGAAATGTTATTTCAGCAGCAGTAGTCTTACCGCAGGAGCTATGAATACGATTACGCAATTGGGCGCAACGGCCGGCGCTACAGGTCAAAATTTTCCGAGGATAGATAACCATCAAAATAAAACGGCAATAGTTTGGCGCGGCATTAGCGGTGGCACAAAACTATTGTTGCACTACACAGATAATATTACAATTGGAAGTTTTGAAGTACAAGATACGCTGACTACAAATAGTTTTCAATCAGCCGATGTAGCTGTAACTGCCGATGCCATTCATGTGGTATGGCAAGATAATGCTGGCACTGTAAAATATAGTAAAGGCACTTTTGGACCAAGTGGCCTACATAATATTACAAGTAATATTGAGCTTTCTGTGTTTCCTAATCCTGCCAGGGCCTATTTAAATATAATTTCGGACCATGATTTTGTGGGTGTAAAAATCTACACTAGCAATGGTCAACTAATTTCAAATACATCTTTTGAAAGCAAGATGGACATTTCTAATTTAGCTAAAGGAAATTACATTTTAGAGTTTACAGATGCAGAGCAGCATGTTGCAAAAAAATTCTTTAGCAAAGAATAGATTAAAAAATACCATAAAGATTATACTCCAATCGTACTATAAAACTATTTTTTGCCACCCGATTCATATTGCCGATTACCTGCGTTCTATACGCTACATCTAATCGCGAACGACTTAGAAAAATAAACTGTACCACCGGCGCAATATCTAGATACGATGTATTGTTGGTCAATACTGTTTGGCCAACTGCTTCCAACATCAAGTTTACATTAGTTTGTTTGAAACTCGTATATTTTTTTGGCAAAATTAATTGACCGAGGGATGCCGAATAGCTGAGTGCCGTTGCTGATGATGAGCCATCGTAATATGCATTTTCTATACCCACTGTTGCGCTAAGCGCCGTTTTGTGCAACAGTTGTGTGCCAATGATACCAAGCTCCCAACCCGTATTCATGCCATTGACATCTAGCTCGTCTTGAAATTTTATTTTATTACCAAGTCCCGCTCTTGCAAAAGTTGCCATCCTGAAATGTTTATTTTTTCCATCGATGTTTAAGAATTTGTATTGCCCATAAATTGATTGACCTCGATACGCAAAATCGCTTGTTCTATTTGTAAAAGCACCTTGCCATTGTACCATCAATTTGCCGCTTACACCATAAGCCACTTCGGGTTGTAACCGAAAAAAAGTAGTGGGTGCCGTAATGTAGTTTGCACTCAAACCAATGCTCAATGAATGTGCCGGAATATTACTAGCTGGGCGAGCCAATAGAAAAAGTTCTTGCGCCGAAGCGCAAGAACTAAGTATAAAAAAAAGGACTGTAATTAAAAATTTAGGATAGCGTAACGCTAAACGTATTGGCTGCATCTGAAATTTTCTTTTCAACTTTTTTGAAATCTTTTTTGCTCATAAAATCTTTATTCAACACACGCAAATCAACCAAACCATCTAAGATTTTGCTTTTCGTATCAATCAAATAAAACTTGTCATCTGCAATGTTCAAGTTCGATTTATTTTGAACGGCTACACTTTTAAATTTAACCGTCATTACAAAATCAGCTACGGAAAATCCTGCTTTCTTTACCGCTTTTTGCATTGCAGCAATATCAACATTGGCCTTATCCTTAAAGTCAATTGTAAAAACCGATGTTTCTACATTACTCTTTACATTCTTTACAAACGAAAGTTTTTCCAATGCTTTATGGATAGAGTTGCTGCACATACTACAGGTGAGTCCGCTTGCCTGTAATTTTACTTCTTTGATTTGAGCTTGCGTTACAAATGGTAATACAAGCATAGCTATTATAGTGATTAAATTTTTCATCTTTGTGTATTTATTATATTGACGTGCTATTTGTCATATAATTTAATTGAATACTGTTAATAAAAATAATTTTAAAACGGGCTACTAAAATCTGGATTAGTTGCAATGGTATGGTCGGTGAGCGTTTTTAGGAATGCCACCAACGCATCTTTATCAGCTTGCGTCAAGTTTAGTCCACCCACCGTTGGTTGAATAGCACCATCCAAGGTTGAGCTTTGTTTTACATCGTGACTATAATGATTGACCACTTCCTCCAAAGTTTGAAACCTGCCGTCGTGCATATAAGGCGGCGTGAGTTCCACATTGCGCAGGGTAGGCACTTTAAATTTTGCTCTGTCTGCGGCACTACCTGTTACCGCTTCGCGGCCAATATCGGTAAAACCAGCATCAGTATCCAGCCCATTATTTAAATATTTATTGTTTTGGAAAAGTAGTCCGCTATGACAATGCGCACAATCCGCACCCGATTGTGCAGGGACAGAGGGTGTAAATTCATTAAAAAACAAAAAACGTCCTCGCTCTTCTTGAGCAGTAAGTGTAGCACTACCATCAACGTAAGCATCATATTTTGATTGGTTGCTCACGATGGTATTCATAAACTGCTCCATCGCTTTTGACATTAGCAGCGTATCAATTTTATCGGTACCAAACGCTTTTGTAAATTGATTCCGGTACAGCTCGCTCGCTTGTAATTTTGCTATTACGCTGGGTAGTGTTTCGTGCATTTCCAACGGATCTTGTATAGGAAATAAAGATTGATTGCGCAATAAATGCGCTCTACCATCCCAAAAAAATTTGTTGGCATTCCATAGCATATTTACAATCGACATTGCCTGCCGCTTCCCGGGTAAGCCTTGCACACCTATAGAAAATCGATTGGTATCCGAAAAGCCCGTATGCTGGTCATGACAAGTAGCGCAGGACATGTTGTTATTGCTCGAAAGCATT
>JBBSPP010000114.1:0-7956 GCA_038258625.1 Chitinophagales bacterium | reverse complement strand
TAAATGAAAATGATATAATTACATAAAAAATGAACGCCACTTTCGACGAAATTGCAAAGCGCATTGGGGCTTTTTATTACGGCCGCTTTGATATACGAGTACCAAATTTGTCCGATTTGGAGAACGGTGTAAATATTTCTATCTTAGAATTAAATGGATTGACCTCGGATGCCGCCCATATTTTTGACCCAAATTACCGATTGCGCGATGTATTCAAAACCCAATTTAAGCATATAAAAATAGCAGCAAAGATTGCCAAAGAAAACATTGCGGCTGGTACCAAAGCAACCCCAGTAATGGAACTTTCAAAAAAAAGCTGGGAAGCATTGCAAATGATGTAAGTCTGCATTTTTTTATAAAATAGTTCCACCAAGCCACTACCACAAATAGCGTGCGGCCCATAATGAAAACGCCCTCGATGATTATCATCCAGGGCGTTTAGCTTTTAAAAGGTTGGCTTTATTTTTTATTACCCGCGGGACGCACTCGTTTCTTTTTTGCGGTGGGCGCTTTTTCTGGTACGGGTGGGGTGGTGGGGTCAATCTCTACCGCTACATTGTTGGGTGGAGTGGCTATGGGTGCTGGCACGGCGGCTGGCTGTATGCCCTCTACTTCGGTGGCCACAGGTGCATTTACAGTGCCTTTAATGGTAAGCGTTTTGCTTGGCTCATTGATGGCATTGCTGGTTACGGTAATGGTTTTGTAGATGCCGCCCGTGCGCTTGGTATCGTACACTACTTTTATTGTTTCGGTTTTGCCAGGTGCAATGGCTTCGCGGGGCCAAGCGGGTACGGTGCAGCCACAGCTGGCTTGGCAGTTGCTTATTAGCAAGGGTTCTTTGCCAGTGTTTTTGAATTTAAACTCGCAGCTACCGTCGGCGCCATTGGCTATGGTACCGTAGTCATGCTCTGTTTTGGTGAATTCAATTTGAGGGCCTTTGGTGGTTTGTGCAGTGGTTACGCCAAAGGCAAGGCATCCTACAAGCAAGGTGAGTAATACTTTTTTCATGTTGTTTTAATTTTTAATAAATGTAATAAAAAGTTGGGTGCCAAGCTTTTTTTTGTAAAAAAAACTATGATGTGCTATACATTATTTACCATGCCGTTGCCAATAGCGCTTGCCGTAGCCCACAAGTATTTCTTGGCCAGCTGCTATGTTTTGGGTGGCGGTAATGCACACGTTTTCATGCTCGTCTAGGGATATTTTGGCATTGTTTTTATACTGAGCTTGCGGCGTGCCTTTGGCATCATTGGCATACTTTGCCATACAATTTTCGTTGGCGCAGTCCATAATACTACCGTCTAGCATGGCTATAAAGTATTGGTCTTGGCTAGCCTGGGCACGTATTTTAGCTTGGTCGTTGCTTAGTATTTCTCCTGTAAAAAGCGCAATTACCTCTTTTTTAAAAATATCAATAGCAGTAAATAATCCTCGGCCAGCATGGGGCAAGTGCGAAATACTTTTGTATAAATAATCTTGCTCGGCGGCGGGTATGTGATGGTCGGATATTTCCATAAAATGCAATTTAGCCATTCTGTTTTTTTAGTTGCTAAATAATAAATAAATTTACGTCATGGCAGATTTACAAGATTTTTATGAAGAGGAGGCGCGGCGCAAAACGATACAAGACGCCATATTCAAATTGCAAACCATGACGCCCAATGAGCATCATCAGCAAGACCAAAAGATAGTTGCCCTTTTTTCGCAAATAACAGGCTTGGCTATCAACTTAATGCTAGACAAAGCCGAGGGAAAAGACCAGGACATTGAAGAACAAAAAAAGTTTGTAAAACTAGAGGCGGCTTTGATTGACATTCAGAATTACCTCACCATATCAAAAAACGCGCGCATGAATCGAATGGTAAGCGAGGCCAACAAATATTATTACCACGTAAAACAGCTAGCCAAAGATGGCAACAAAGAGGCCGAAGCCATATACCTCGACCTAAAGAAAAGCAAAGAAGAGCAACTGAAAAACGAACTAGGGGAGAGTGATAATTAGCCGTTAGGTTTTTTTGCGGATGTTTTATTTTGTGGGCTTAGGGTATCTTTGAGGGGATGATGGGATTTATTAAAAACGATATGCATAAACAAAATTATAGAGAGCGATTATTAAGTGATATTCACAATAAACAACTACCTCAATACCTGTTTAAATATCGAACCATTGATTCAACAAAAAAATTACTAAAAAATAATTCACTGTACTTCGCAACCCCAAAGGATTTTAATGACCCATTTGATTGTCAAATCGTACCTAATACGGATAATACTAAAGAAGAAATAATATCTTTTTTAAATACTATTACGAAAGAAAAAATGGGAGAATTAATTGAACCCTTTATGAATGAAGTTTTAAAAGATCCTGATATTTGGATGAAAATTACTAAAATAATCTTTGGTGAACTTATAAATGAACACGGTACCTGTTGCTTTACCGAAGATGAAAAAAATCTTTTGATGTGGTCACATTACACATGCAACCATCAAGGGACTTGTATTAAATTTAATTTACAGAAAGACCCTGATTTTTTTGTTTGGCCTATGCCAATAATTTATGCAAAAAATTATCCAGATTTTAACCCTGCAAAAAATACGGATAGATTAGTGCAAGATTTAATGTTGACAAAATCCTTAGATTGGAAGTACGAAAAGGAAATGAGAATAATGAAACATAATCATATTGGTTTACTACCATTTAAAAAAGAGAGTTTAGTAGAAATAATTTTTGGTTGTAATGCAGATGATAAGGAAATAAAAAAAATTATAGATTTAGCAGAGGCAAATAACTTCTACATTAAGTTTTCTAAAGCTGTAAAAAAGGAGCGACAATTTGGGTTAGATATTGTTCCTTTATAAATAGTACCCCAATTCACTTTCGCCTGTGTTGGTGTTATCACCAACATACCTTACAAAAAATACTTACGACTTACGAGTTACGAGTTACGACTACAAACCTACCTTCGCGCCCACAATGAAATTTCAAGCAGAAATAGAAAAGCGCAAAACCTTTGGCATCATATCTCACCCTGATGCGGGCAAGACAACTCTTACTGAGAAGTTGCTGCTTTTTGGCGGTGCCATACAAAGTGCCGGTGCGGTAAAAAGTAACAAAATAAAAAAGCATGCAACGTCTGACTTTATGGAGATAGAGCAACAGCGCGGTATCTCGGTGGCAACTTCGGTCATGAGTTTTGAGTATCGTGGCAAGATTATAAACATACTCGATACACCTGGCCACAAAGACTTTGCCGAGGATACCTACCGTACCCTCACGGCCGTGGATAGTGTGATACTCGTTATTGACTGCGTAAAAGGCGTAGAGGCACAAACCGAGCGACTAATGGAAGTGTGTAGAATGCGCAATACGCCTGTGATTGTTTTTATAAATAAGCTAGACCGCGATGGTAAAAACCCCTTTGACCTGCTCGAAGAAATAGAAGAAAAACTAAACATACAAACCCAACCGCTTACCTGGCCTATCAATATGGGCAGTGATTTTAAGGGCGTATATAATTTGTTTAATAAAAGCATTATATCGTTTGATAAAAATCAAAAAGCCACCGAGGATGATTTAATCCCCATGGAAGATCTCAGCTCGCCCAAGCTTGATGAAATGATTGGTAAAAAAGATGCCGACAAACTGCGCGAGGACGGCGAATTGCTGATGGGTGTTTATGAAAGTTTTGATGAAAAGTCGTACTTGGATGGTACGTTGGCTCCGGTTTTTTTTGGTAGTGCGGTCAATAACTTTGGCATCAAAGATATGCTCGACACCTTTGTAGAAATTGCCCCAAACCCGCGCCCCCGCATGACCGACGAGCGCGAAGTACTGCCGAGTGAAGATAAATTCAGCGGTTTTGTATTCAAAATCCACGCCAACATTGACCCCAAGCATCGTGATAGATTAGCGTTTTTGCGCGTTTGCTCTGGACGTTTTGAGCGAAATAAATTTTACCAAAACATCCGCGCTGAAAAGAAGTTGCGCTTCAATAATCCTTATGCATTCCTAGCCAGCGAAAAAGAAGTAATTGAATATGCCTACCCTGGCGATGTAGTTGGCTTGTACGATAGCGGCAGTTTCAAAATTGGTGATACCCTTACCGAGGGTGAAGAGATGAACTACGCGGGCATCCCAAGTTTTTCGCCCGAAATATTCAAGGAGCTTTTGAACAAAGACCCGATGAAAAGCAAGCAATTGGAAAAAGGAATTAGCCAATTAACCGACGAGGGTGTGGCACAAATGTTTACGCAGCACGGCGGCAACCGAAAGATTATTGGTTGCGTGGGCGAGCTACAATTTGAGGTAATTCAGTACAGATTGTTGGGCGAGTATGGCGCTAGTTGTGCGTTTCAGCCCATGCCATATTTTAAAGCGTGTTGGATAAAAGGCGATGCACAAAAGATAAATGACTTTATAAAATTTAAGCAAGCCAATATTGTACATGATAAAGAAGGAAACATAGTTTACCTAGCCGAAAGCGAATGGTATTTAAATACCGAGCGAAGCAATAATCCAGATATTGATTTTTATATTACGAGTGATTTTAAGCACAAGTTGTAGATCATACCCAACCTATTGATTTTAACATCCGTCCTTTAGTCAAGAAAAGAAAAATTATTATGCAAAAACTATTACTACTAGCTACTTTATTTTTTACAGTAACAAGCATCAACGCTCAAACCCAATGTAACCCCACTTTGGCTGCTGCAAGTACAACCATAATTAGCTCTACAATGCTGATGGATACTACAAGTAGCGTAGCTGCGCAGGGGCAAGTATTAATTTGTGGCGGCAATACACTAACCTACAATTCATATCTGGGCAAAGATTTTTATATTCGTACGGGAGCTACATTGATTTTAAAAGCTGCACAAATTGTAAAAATTTATATGGAGCCAGGCGCCACCCTTGTTATTGATACGAACGGAGCTGTTTTTAGTAATATAATATTTAACGGCATTGCATACGACTCAACCAATGCGACATTTGTAGATACCAATCAGGCTTATATTCCCTCTGGCCCACCGTATTGGAATCATTGCCTTGGTAATACATTCAATTATACTGGCTTTGCTCCCATACAGCCCTGCACGCCGCTAAGCGTTGCCGATAATGATTTGAGTGTATTCAATTTAGAATTTGAAAATCCAGTTCGTGATAATATTATTCTCAATGGGTTGATGCTAGAAAAAACAAAGGCTGTATTGATTATTGATATTGCTGGTAAAGTAATTAAAAATATTACACAGTTCAATCAGCCAATTGATGTTTCTTATTTGCCACAAGGAATTTATTTTCTAGAATTGAAAAGTAAAAATGGAAGCTCGGCTGTCTCTAAATTTTTGAAAGACTAATGCTATAGTTCCTTTAGCATGTAATTATATGCGTCACTTTTTGGTGGCGCTTATTTTATCTTACACTTCATCACTTCCTGCTCGCCAAATTTACCAATAAAGGAATCGCCAATTGTAATTGGCCCAACGCCGGCGGGCGTGCCTGTAAAAATATAATCGCCAATATTGAGCGTAAAAAACTGTGATACATAAACAATGATGTCGTCAATATTATACATCATTAATTCGGTACTTCCTTCTTGGATAGTTTTTCCATTTTTTTCTAGGCTAAAGTTAATTTGTTCATCTGCGTTTTGTACTTCTTCAATCGGTACAAAGTTTCCAACCACCGCGCTACCGTCAAAAGCTTTTGCTTTTTCCCAGGGCAGGCCTTTGGCTTTTACCTCGTCCTGAATATCTCGCGCGGTGAAGTCAATTCCCACAGTTACTTCATTATAAAAATCCTTGGTGAACTTCCGTTTTATATGTTTGCCATTGTTGCAAATGCGGTAAACCAATTCGCCCTCATAATGTATGTCTTTTGAAAAACTAGGATAGAAAAAATCCTTTCCATCTTTTAGCAAAGCGGTTTGTGGTTTGAAAAATACAACGGGTTCTGTAGGTATTTCGTTGCCAAGTTCTTTGGCGTGTGCTACGTAGTTGCGGCCAATACAAATTATTTTCATTCGTTTATTTTCTTTAAGAAGCCCGAATATCGGTATAAGCTTTTAAACAAAAAACTAAAAATTAATAGGACCGCTGTTTGCGCTTTATCTTGGCTTATAATTGCAAATAAAATGCTTTACGCCTTACCTTTTATATCCGCTTTCATTGGTTGGATTACCAATTACTTTGCTATCAAAATGCTTTTTAATCCGCGCGTAGAAAAGAACATTTTGGGACTAAAAATTCAGGGGATTTTCCCCAAACGGCAAAAGCAATTTGCCGAAAAACTGGGCGTACTAGTAGCCAATGAATTGCTCTCGCTAGAAGATATCCAATCCAAAATAAGCTCTCCCAGCAACATCGCCATCATGCTCGAAACCGTTGGTGATCGTATGGATATTTTTTTGGATGTAAAACTAAAAGAAGTAATGCCTATGCTAGCCATGGTTTTGGGTGCAGACGGCAAGGCAAAAATTAAGGCTACGCTTGTAAAAGAATTTGAAAATAGCCTACCCGAAATTCTCGAAAAAGTAAATAATAATATTCAAAAAGACCTAGACGTGCAACAATTAGTAACCGAAAAAGTGGCCAACTTTTCGGTAGAAAAACTAGAAGATATTTTGTACAGCATCATGCAAAAGGAATTTAAGTTTATCGAAATTCTCGGTGCCGTTTTAGGCTTTTTAATTGGCTGTGTGCAGGTGTTGTTAATTAGCTTTAGTTCTTAAAAGCAGTAATTGCGTAATGCAAAAGAGCCGAAAAGATAAAAAAAATGTCAGTTGAGCGAAGCCCATAACTGATATTTTTTATAATAACCTTTGAGTGAAAGTTTTATTTCAGTCAAATTTCGCTATTTCATTTTTGCAAGCAACCCTTCCAATTGATCTTGGCCCCAACGCGGCATGTAATTGACTTGCTCTTTGGCGGCCTCCGACAAAAATAGCGGCATGCATTCTTCGGCTAGCAATTTAGCTTTTGACTTATCGCCACCAAATGCTTCGGGGGTATAAAATTTATTTTGGCACATTAGCAAATGCGCGCGGGGATTTTCTGCATTCATCGCCATAGCTTTTCCTAAATGTTCGGCGTTCAGCGGGGCGTATTTTGCTCCTAAGGTCATTGGATCTGCCATCATTCTGGCGCTATACATCATAGCAATTAGTGCATGAATTTCAGACTGTACCGCTGGGCTGCGTTGCACATCTTGTAGTTTTAGTTTGCTTTCCATGAGCTCGGTCATTGTACCCAAGGATGCAGAGGCGGTTTCTTTATCTTTAGCGTCAAACGCTTTTATGGTAGTCAAAAAAGCCAAGTAGTATGCCGGCGCCCATTGCTCAGCACTATTGGCTGAAATGCGCTCAAACATGTTGGCAGCGGCTTGATATTCGTCGGGTGAGTTGGCAGTTTCCATTTTTTCTATGGCGTTGTCCATTGCTTTTTGATAATTAGCATCGCCTTGTTTTTGAGCAAAAAGACTAGCGGAAAAAAGGAGTACTGTGAAGAGTGTGATTAATTGTTTCATGATAATTTTTATTTATGACTAAAAGTAGAGAAAAGTACGCGTGTGTTTTTATATAATTACAAATTATTATTAATTGCCTCATCGCTACGATCAATACCCCAGCTCATAAACATACCCAGAAAAACAAATTGCCTTGCGGGTGGCAGTATTTCTTTGCGAGCAAATTGCCCATCGCTGTTCAAGTCTTGTGTGGCATAATTGTAGCCATACACTTGCTTAAAATTAAATGGATTATTTACGCTCACCACAAAAACAGTAAATGCTTTTGCCACCTTTTTTATATAATTGAGCGACAGGCCCACGGTGTGATAATCGATCGTTCGCCCAGCCATAAATTCGTTTACATTTGGGTCATTATACGGGCGACCGCTTCTGTAAGTATAAGTGCCATTTATGCCAAACATTTTTTCCGTCCAAAACTTTTTAAAAAC
>JBBSPP010000113.1:0-7958 GCA_038258625.1 Chitinophagales bacterium | reverse complement strand
TTCTTCTCTATTTTTATTTACAAATCAGTTTGCAATGATATACCATTTTTTGGAAAAGCAAAATGCGATAACATTTTTGCGTGCACCGACCGTGAGTTTGGGGCGTATAATTAGAATGAATTGAGCAATAAATTGCAGCCCCGACTTTCGCTTGCATCTAACCGACCCAATACTTCAAATTTTCCATTTTCATATACCGTACCAATATCATCAGTTGCCAAAAAACTGCATGAATAAATATTGGCAAGGTCTATAATATTAAGGGCCCCTTTTCCCGTCAGTGTTGTTTCGAGCGGATCGTACACATCCCGCACCAGTACTTTTTTCCAGGTGGGTGGCGCAAACATTTTATCACTCATATAATATGACTGCGACAGGAGCTCTGCCATGCCATATTCCGAGCTGATTTTTTTATTGCCAAAACTTTTATTTAGTATAGCATGAACCGCCTCGCGGGTCAGTTCTTTACCGCGTCCTTTCATGCCGCCGGTTTCTATAATTTGGGTGTGTTGCCAATTTGCGGAAAACTTTTTTGCAAAATCCAACAAAGCAAACGTTACGCCAAACAATATGGTGGGTTGCTTTTGTGATTCTAGTTTTTCTATAAGGGTAAAAAGTGCTTCTTCTTTATCTAAAAAAAAATCATTTTCGGCACGGCCACTTTCCTTCATTAAATAGTCAACCATATATATGAGCGAGCTATTTTCTCGTTCTAAATAATGCGGCAACAAGGCGAGAATTACTTGGTTTTTTACCGACCCATAAGCATTTTGAAAAGACTCGAGAATAGATTTTTTATACAAATCTTCATCTGCCACAAAATGCTTGGCCGGCACTTGCGAGGTGGTGGCACTACTTTCAAAAAGCAAATAATTTTCTTGCTGGCGGCTTACAACTTTATGCGTTTTAAAAAACTGAATTGGCAAAAAAGGAATTTGCTCCAGGGTGTTTACAGCATCAATTTGTACGCCCAAGGCATTTATATATTCCGCATAAATTTTGCAATGCTCCGCCTGAAATTTAAAAACAGCCAAGGCAGCATTAAGAAAATCTTGACGCTTGAGCGAGAATATTTGGTATGGCGATTGGGCTATTGACAAAAAAAAGAAATTAACTTTGGTGCTATGCGAAGCGCAAAGGTAATAGCAATAATGTTGGTGACGGTGCTGCTGTGGTGGGGTTGTAGGAAAAAAGTTTCGCCCATACCGAGCATCGAATTTATAGAGCAAGACACGTACGAAGTGGCGGATAGCGGCATAGGCGTGGACGATGATTTGATTTTTACATTTTTATTTGAAGATGGCGACAGCGATGTAGGGCCCATTGAAGGCACTGGTGCCAGCTTTCCTTCGCAAAATATTGTGTTCATGGATGCGCGCGATTCAAATAATTTAATGCGTTTTGATTTTCCGCCTATCCCAAATGATGTGGTTACTGATGATGGCGTGAAAGGATCTTTTGATGTGCGCATGTCGCCAAAAACTATTTTTGCTCGTACGGATACCACGATTCATAAATTGAGCGACACCGTTTTTTGGCATGTGTATATAGTGGATGAAAAAAACAATCAGAGCAATTGGGTGAATACGGATAGTGTGGTGATTATTAAAAAGTAAAATACTGCACGGCCAACGCGTAACCATCCAAGCCCAACCCCATTATACACCCTTTGCAATACGCCGCACTCAGCGACCGATGCCGAAACTCTTCGCGGGCGTAAATATTACTAATGTGAACTTCTATCACCGGAATGGTTAGCCCTTTTACAGCGTCAGCCAATGCTACGGATGTATGCGAGTAGCCGCCAAGATTTATAATAAGTGCTTCTTGCGAATCATTCCAAGATTGCAATTGGTCTATGAGTCCGCCTTCGATATTTGATTGTGTGTATGTAAAAGTTACATCAGGAAAGGTTTGTTTTAGTTCTTCCAAAAAAACATCAAAGGTTTTGGTACCATAAATTTCGGGTTCGCGGGTGCCGAGGAGGTTTAGGTTTGGGCCGTTGAGAATTCCTATTTTTTTCACAGCGTAAAAATACGAATCTTTGTAAGGCAATGTGGCAAAGCCAACGAAAAGGATATAAAGCATTTTTGAAACTTGAGCGATCGCTGAGTAAAAACTCCGTTTATAGTTATGAGTTGGATGTAAATAAATTGGTTTCTTTTTTGAGCCAGAAAGAAAATCCGCCTGCGCTGACTGATATTTCTCTCGAAGATTTACAGCAATTTATACAACATATAAACGAGCTTGGTTTGGCGGCAACATCACAAGCGCGCATTATATCTGGGCTAAAAAGTTTTTTTAATTACCTATTGCAAGAAGAAGAAATTACTAAAAGCCCCGCCGAATTTTTGGAAGCACCCAAAACCAGCCGCAAGCTACCCGAAGTACTGAGCATAGAAGAAGTGAATCAATTTTTGGACGCCATTGATGTAAGCACGCCCGAGGGCACGCGCAACAAAGCCATCTGCGAAACGCTGTATAGCTGCGGCCTACGCATTAGCGAAGTGGGCAATCTGCAAATATCAAATTATTATGCTGATGCGGGTTTTATAAAAATAGTGGGTAAAGGAAACAAAGAGCGCCTTGTGCCAATTGGCATCTCGGCTATAAAATATATTGACATTTACCTAGAAAGTTATCGCAATCATTTGGCGGCGAAACCTGCTTTTAACGACATCCTTTTCTTAAGCAAGCGTGGTACAAACTTGGGGCGCACCATGCTTTTTAATATCATAAAACGCACCGCCGAAAAAGCGGATATTAAAAAGAATGTGTACCCGCATAGCTTTCGCCACTCGTTTGCCACGCACCTCATAGAAGGCGGTGCTGACCTCCGAGCCGTGCAACAAATGCTAGGCCACGAAAGCATTACCACCACCGAAATTTATACACACCTCGACAAACAATTTTTGCGCGAGACGATTGCGCTGCATCACCCGAGGTATCGGAATGGTTGATAATGGCTCAAAATAATTAACTTCGCTAGTAATCATGACTACCACATATCATTTATCGTCGGCACAAGATTTAAACAAGGATATTATGGAGGCTATCAAAATGGCTTTTCAGAATAAAGCTATCACCATTGTGGTGCAAGAAGAAGCCAAAAATTATGAATTGTCTGACAATGAAAAAAGCATTTTGGACCAAAGGCTAAACGAAGATAAATCCGGCTATATTTCGGGCGAAGAATCTATTAAGCAGCTGAATGAAAAATTCGGGCTTTGAAATTCGGGTTTCGCCACGGGCGCAACAGGAAATTGAGGCTGCAATTTCTTTCTATGAGTCGCGCAGTGAACAGGCACCTGACCGTTTTGTGCATTGTGTGGCCGATTGTTATAAAAAACTAGCACTGAATCCAAATTTTGAAATACGGTATAAAAATGTACGGTGTGTAAAAGTTAATATGTTTCCTTACTCTTTGTATTTTGTTATTCTTGAAAAAGATAAAAGGGTAGAAATTTTATCTTGTTTTCCTAATCGGAGCGATCCAAACTTTCGTCCTTAGATTTTGTAACTTTCGGGTTGAATTTCCTTCGGAAAAACATCCCGAATAGCAGTATTAATGGAATGTTTTTTTTCTACAAAGGTGGCGCGCCGATGGCGCTTTTTTTTAAAGGATAAAATATAAACGGCATTCGTTTTTATGGTTATTAGCCTTTGTAATATTGTGGCTAATACAAAAACAAAAATTGATTAAAATATGAAATTAATAATACTTCTGTTTAGTCTTTCGACTTTTTTAATGGTAACTTCTTCTTTTGGGCAGAATCAAAATTTAAAGGATAGTTCAATAGATGTAATCCCTAATTGGTTGAAAGGTGAAATTCATAATTTAAAAATTGAAAGCACTACAATTAATAAAGTCGAGAACAAACCGAACACATTTTTATCAACTTTTGACGCAACTTTTAAAATAATTGAAGTTTCCGAAAGTGGGTATAAAATAGAATGGACTTACACAAAATCCATATTAGCACCAGGCGATCTTTTAATCGAGAATCATTTACTATCAAAGTTTATTAATACAAAAATGGTTGTTGAATTCTCAAATGTTGGAATTTTTATGGGATTAGTAAATGTGCAGGAGGTGAAGACAAAGGCAGATGAAGTTATTGACGAACTTATTGCGAATAGTATTGATGATAAGGAAATAAATCTTCAATTTAAGGCGGCGAAGCAAATTATGACATCAACTCAAGGGTTAGAAATTGTACTACTAAAGCAATTGAAGCTTTTTGTATTGCCATTCGGATACAATTATAAATTAAATTTTAAGGAACAGAATAATATTAAATACCCTAACCCACTTGGCGGTGATCCAATTGAGGCTAAAGAAATTGTTCAACTTACAAAGCCTGACAACCTTAGTTCATTTTGTAGAATTGAAACCGATAAGATTGTGGATAGTATTACTTTGCGTAATATAATATTTGAAGTAGCCAAAAAAGTTTCCAAGGAAATGGAAGATATAGTTCAAGAAGAATTTAGGAATAATGGGTTTCAAATTTCTGAGAATACAAAGCACGAGATAAATTTTTCAAAGGGAATAGTTCTGAATGCTCATTTCAAGAGAGTAATGAAATTGGGATTCCAAAATCGAACTACACTTTTAGAAATTAAAGAAGTAAAATAAAACTACATCTAACAACTTCTACAAACTCATACCTAAATCTTCCTTTTGCCGTTCGCAAATAAAAAGCTCAACAAAGAGGCAAAAGTTGAAATAGCCAGGATAGAAGTGGAAATCCTTTTTGTGAGGCTCGAACAAAAAGATTGGAACGGATAGCCTGTGGCAAAAGCCAAATCAAAGAGGCAAAAGCTAAATGCTCCAAAAAATAATAATCAAATCACCAAATCATTAAATTACCAAATCAACTACTCCTTCCACAAAAATGGATACAGAATATAGCTCAGCCCCACCACCAAAACATTTAATGCTAGGAGCACAAAAAATAACTTCCACCAACCTGCCACTAGCATGGGTTGGAGGAGTGGTTTGCTAAGGTCGCTCAATAAAATAAGTTGAGGAATTACAATCGGGAAACCCAAAATTGCAATCAAGGCAGAATTGCCACCCGCTTTTCCGGCAATAGCCGATAAAAGGGTAAACAGCATACTCAGGCTAAGCCCACCCACTAACACCACGAGGAAAAATTTGCCAAAATGCAGCGCGGGATTTCCTAAAAATAAAATGAACAACACCAAGGCAATTAAGCTCATGATGAGCATCAGCACGGCGTTGTAAAGTAGTTTGGAGAGAATCACGTGGCGCGGGTCAAGCACCGTATAATAATATAATTGCCGCGCTTTACTCTCTTGTAAAAAACTTTTTGCCACCGCATTTACGGATACAAACAATAGTATAATCCAAAAAAGGACATTCCAAGTTTCGCCTTCGGGCAAGTCAATGAGGAGGTTGATAAGGAAAACCGCAGAGGTAAGGTAAAGCAACAAGCCATAAAAAGAATATTTTTTTCGCCACTCTAGCAAAACATCTTTTCGTATCAATTTTAGTATTTCGCCCAAGTCGGTTACTTTTGGCAGCGAATTTACAAAAGACCATCAAGAATGCAGAAGATATTAATAGCCAATAGGGGAGAGATTGCATTGCGCGTAATGCGTACCTGCAAAAAAATGGGCATCAGCACCGTGGCTGTCTATAGCGAGGTAGATGCCGATATGCCCTTTGTACAAATGGCGGACGAGGCTTTTTGCATAGGCCCCGCGCCGAGTAATCAGTCGTACTTGCTAGGCGATAAAATAATACAAGTAGCCAAAGATTGTGGTGCGGATGGTATTCATCCAGGTTATGGTTTTTTGAGTGAGAATGCTGCTTTCAGCGCCGCAGTAGAAAAAGCAGGGCTAATTTTTATAGGGCCAAGCGAACATTCTATAAAAACTATGGGTAGCAAAATAGCTGCCAAACAAGCGGCGGCAAAGTTTGATGTACCGATGGTGCCGGGCACGGATAAACCTTTGGCTGATGTAGCCGAGGCAAAAAAAGTAGCCGATAAAACGGGCTATCCTTTATTAGTAAAAGCTAGTGCCGGCGGTGGTGGAAAAGGGATGCGGATAGTAAACGCAGCCGAAGAATTGGAAGAACAATTTAACTCGGCAAAAAGCGAAGCGCTAAATTCTTTTGGCGACGATGCCGTTTTTATAGAAAAATATGTAGGCTCGCCCAAGCACATTGAAATACAAGTGCTGGGTGATAAGCACGGAAATTATGTACATCTTTTTGAGCGCGAATGCAGCATTCAGCGGCGGCATCAAAAGCTCATTGAAGAAGCACCAAGTAGTTGCCTCACAAAAGATATTAGAGAAAAAATGGGCGAAACCGCCATCAACGTAGCACGGAGTTGCGAGTATAGCGGCGCAGGAACAGTTGAGTTTTTGGTAGATGATGAGTTGAATTTTTACTTTTTGGAAATGAATACGCGCCTACAAGTAGAGCATTGCGTAACCGAAGAAATTACAGGAATCGATTTGGTAGAGCAGCAAATTTTGGTAGCGCGTGGCGAAAAGTTAGGCATGGCGCAAAAAGAGTTGACCATTAACGGACACTCGATTGAACTACGAATTTGCGCCGAAAATCCATTGGATAATTTCGCCCCGGATATTGGTACATTAGAAACTTACCGCCGCCCTAACGGTGATGGAATTCGTGTGGATGATGCGTTTGAAGAAGGTATGGAAATACCAATTTTCTACGATCCTATGATTGGTAAGTTGGTGGTGTGGGCCGAGGATAGAAACGCCGCTATCCAACGAATGAAAGCTGCGATTGAAGATTTTAAAATATCGGGGATTAGTACTACGCTTTCCTTTGGCCATTGGGCCATTCAACAAAAAGCATTTGTGGAAGGGAAGTTTGATACCCACTTTATTCAAAAGTATTATGATGCGGAAAAAATGAACGAGAGTACGATCGAAGAAAAAAAATTAGCCGCTTTGGCCGCCACGGTTGCTTTTAATGAATTTGAAAAATTGCCCGAAAGTTTGAATTTGCATTCCACAAATTGGGCGTTGAAAAGAAGTTAGTTTTATTTTTTTTTACTTACAGTCCTAAAAGTAAAATTTATCATTTACTTTAGTGCCATATATTTTTTATATGAAAGGAAGAATTTTAATAGTATCAGGTTTGTGTTTTGTAATGGTGGCCCTTTTTTCGTGTAGCAAATACGAAGAAGGCCCAGGTTTAAGTTTTCGGTCAAAAACAAAACGCCTAGCCAATTCTTGGCGCATATCTAGCGTTACGGTGAATGGTGTTGAGCAATCTGGCAATCCATTTTTCAGCAAACAGAAACACTATATTTATGAAAGTGGCGAGTATAATATTTCTATCGTTGACCCTTTTACGCAAGAGGTGGAAAACGTAAATGGCCAATGGAAATTTTATGATGACGATGAAAAAATGGCGGTAAACTTTGCTAATTATAATGGTGTTGCCGATAGTTTGGCGGAATTCCGTATTTTGAAATTAAAAGAAAAATCATTGTGGTTGCGCAGTTTGGATAACTCGGTTGAGTATCATTTCACCCCTTTTGACGAGCCTGGTCGTAAGTAGAAAAATCATCTTACCTCTATGGCCATCCGCAAGGCAATTAACTCTTTTATAGAGTTTTTTTACTTTCCTTTTTTACGCTTTATTCCGTTGCATACGTTTAAATATGCAGTTTGTGGAGGTACCACCGTGGCGGTGAGTTATGTGGTTTCCAATTTCTTTTACTATTTTGTATTAGAAGCAGATCAGTATAAAATTGTTTTTAATTTTGAGAAAGAAACGATTGCTTTCTTAGTAGGTTTTTTAGCCAGTTTTCCGGTTGGTTTTATTTTTAATAAATACATAGTGTTTGTACACTCCTCGCTTCGGGGCAATGTACAATTGTTTCGCTACGGGCTTACCGTGCTGGGTAGTTTGGGCTTGGATTATTTATTCTTTCAACTTTTCA
>JBBSPP010000112.1:0-7958 GCA_038258625.1 Chitinophagales bacterium | reverse complement strand
GGTAGCCGCAGCGAACATGCGGGTATTATAAAAGACGGTGCCAAATTGGTAAACGCAGTCTCAAATTCGGTGGTGCCAAAAATTACCATTATAATTGGGAATAGTTATGGTGCGGGCAATTATGCAATGTGCGGCAAGGCTTATGATCCTCGGTTTATTTATGCTTGGCCAAATAGCAAATTGGCGGTAATGGGCGGCGAGCAAGCGGCCAAAGTGTTGCTGCAAATTGAGGTGGCATCACTTAAAAAACATGGTGAAGAAATTGACCCAAAAAAAGAACAAATAATGTTGAAAAATATTATTGATAAATTTGCCAAGCAAACAACACCTTACTACGCTGCTGCTCGATTGTGGGTGGATGCAATTATTGACCCGGGCGAAACCCGAAAAGTAATAAGCGAAGGAATAAAAGCGGCCAATAATAATCCGAATATGGAACAATTTAATCCAGGTGTTTTTCAGGTTTAGAATAAAAGTTTATTGAGTTTGGTCTCCTTTTTACAGAAGCTTGCCACGCCTTAGCGTGGTTTAGTTGTGATAAAAAATAATTGTATTATGCTGCACTAACCCAAAAAAATAGCGGGTTAAGGGCTAGCGGGTTTCTAAATAGAAGTATTTATTAAAAACAAATGAAATTTATAAAACAGCGCATTGCGCAAGCATCCATAATATTTGAAAACTATAAAGGGCAAGAACCCTTGCATCTTTATTTGAAAAAGTATTTTAAGCGAGACAAAAAATTTGGCTCGCGCGATCGTCGTGAAATTGCCGAATGCTTGTACGCTTTGTACAGAATTGGGCGAGAAAATCGCCACCTGACAATCGAGCAAAGAGTCTATTTTTATTTTTTTCTGACGGGTAATTTTGATAAAAAATTCTTCGAAGAAAATCAGAATGAGCTCACAGATAAAAGTGAATTACCTTTTGAAGAAAAGCTAAATTTTCTGCAAAAAAAATATGGCCTTCGCGAAACGTTTAAAACGCAAGAGGAAATTTCAATTCACGTAGATGCTATAGATTATAGAAATTCTTTTTATCACGAGCCAAAAGTTTTTATACGATTACGAAATAATGCCAAAGAAAAATACGTAACAATTATTGATGAACTGGGTGGCGAATTTATCGCCTCAAATTGTATTGCTTTTGACCAAAAAATAAAACTAGAGCAGCATTTGCAAGAGCCGGATTATGTAGTGCAAGATTATAATTCGCAGCGTACGGCAGATTATTTTCCCAATCTGATAAAAGGAAATACGGTGTGGGATTGTTGCGCTGGAAGTGGTGGTAAAAGTATTTTGCTGCTCGATACTTATCCTGAAGTGGAACTGACGGCCACCGATATTCGTGCTAATATCCTAAGCAATTTGATAAAACGTTTTGAGCTTTATAATTTGGAGGCAGAAGTAATTGCGGAGCTAAATATTAATAAAGAAAAAGAGCTGGCCGTACTAGGCGATGATGCCGAGTTTGATGTTGTAATGTGCGATGCGCCGTGTACAGGCAGCGGCACGTGGGCGCGTACGCCAGAGCAATTTTATTTTTTTGAGAAAAAAGAAATAGACAAATTTCAAAAGAGGCAGCTCACTATTTTGACGAATACAAGTAAAAAACTGAAGCAAGGAGGCACGCTGCTGTATATCACCTGCTCGGTTTTTGCAAAGGAAAATGAAGATGTAGTCCAATTATTTTTAGCAGAACATAATAATTATGTGCAGTCGAAAGCAGTTTATCTAGGTGGTACAAGAATCAGGGCAGATACCATGTTTGTATCTGTACTTACGAAAAACGAATAGCACTTAGGAATTCAATTTTTATTTCAGAAAAGGCAATAAAAAAGACTCGCGTAACGAGTCTTTTTTGTGATATTTTTTATGGTATTAGTTCTTATTCCAATCGGAAGGTTGTGCGCCATTGCTTCCAAAATGATCAACCGCTCCGGTACTAATTGTAGTGCGCGTATAGAAAAATCGAATAACAGCATCCTGAAAATAATGACGGCCAATAGGATTTTTGCCACTGATATACCCGATACCCTCTATACGATCGCCATCAATAGTTTGAGGATTTATCCAAATCGTATCGTGTGATACGGTAGCTATAATATCATCGTTTTTGAAGATGTTCAAAAAGTTTTTTAATCGCACCTCATTTATTCGGGCGCCCTCTTCCATGGTGGCTGTGTACTGTGCTTTGGGCGATAATGAGCCATCTTCATTTACACTATAGATGCCATTATCAATAAATTTATCTCTTGATATCGTTTCGCAATAAATGCCTTCGTAGCCTACAGGGCAAATACACTCACCATCAACGCATACGCCTGTATAGGCACAATTTACTTTGTCGCAGGCTTCTGGTCGGCAGGAGGTAAAAAAGCTTAAAACAATTAATGTGATAATGCTCAAGAATGAATAAATGGTCTTTTTCATATTTATAATATTCAATCGTAAATATAAATACTTTTTACTTTTTATACCAAATTAATACCGCAGTTATAATAAGATGAGTATTTTATTTGGTTGTAAATCTCTTGTAGAGGCTAATTAAAAAACCAATGACCATGAGAATAGTACCCATCCAAAGCAAATTGATATACGGAAAAATGATCGCTTTCATGGTAATATAATCGTTCATAGCGTCGGGCTGCTTGTATTCTATTTCTACCGCTTCTTCTTCGGGCAATATTTTGGCAATGCGTACTTGAAGTTCAAAATCATCAAGCGTATCCGTTATACGGTTTTCTTCATTATTGCGTATAAAATAAACAGGTCTTGCTTGACCAGTTTTTCCCATCATATTGAGCATGCTTATTTTGGCAGCAACCGCTACATCGCCCAGCACTGGAGTATAATTGGGGTTGGTAATATTGGTTTCAAATCCTTCAAATACCATTACACCATTGGAAAAATAGATGCTATCGCCCACAGTTACTTTTTTAGATTTAAAAGCATTAGTATCAACAATTTTACTTTTATCAATCGCTGTAGTGAGGTATGTAAAAACATCTTTGGTGAGATAATGTTTCGTATCGGGGTTAGCCACTAAGCCCATTTTGGGGTTCATTTGTGCGTTAGGTATTAACGTAAATTCTTCGATAATTTTACCCTCTTTTTTTCGCTGATAATTTACGCTGTAAAAATGGTTAGGACCAATGGTCGTATCGCCCAAATAGGTTACCCAATAGCCGTTCATTTCGGTTGGTTTGCCTCGGAAAAGTAAGATGTTTTCCCGGCTCTCTTTTTGGTTTTCTTGCGCGGTTTCTTTGCCCATGGGCAAATCCACACCAAGGTTGTTGATTGAAATTACATTTTTGTTATAAGAAGAAAGTATGATACCCACTAGCATAAAACCAAAACCCAAATGCGCCATATTGCCGCCCCATTTTTTGATATTGATTTTTTGGTTTTGGCTGATGTAATATGCATTCGCAATAACCGTAAATATGCTAAAAAACATAAGCATTGCTACGGGTACAGAATATAACTCTTGAGTATAAATTACGATGGTGCTAAGTACTGCTGAAGCAAGTACTGGAATCAATATGTTTGTAATAATCGTTTTCCAATTACTTTTTTTAAACTTAAAATAATAAATGGAACCCGTGCCAAGCGCTAAGATAATTGCAATCCAAATTTGAATTTTATTGTAATGATTAACTGGGTCGGTAATGGCGAGTTTTAGATTAAATAGCTCATTCCACACAGGCATGGACGTGGTGTAGGTTATTTGCACCGATGATATTATAAGCACCAGCGCGCCAATAAACATCCAAAATTCGCGGCTGCTTAGTTCTTCTTCTTTCTTATGATCGGGGATTTTTTTATACCGAATAATAAAAAGGGAGATGCCTCCGAGTAGAAAAGTAAATAGGAAAATAAGCAAATAAATACCCAGATAATTTCCTTCGCCAGTGAAAGCGTGTACCGAAGTTTCACCCAAAATGCCAGTGCGGGTAAGGAATGTAGAATACAAAACCAGCGCAAAACTGAGGATGAAAAAGAAGAGCGTTGCTTTTAAAGAATAGCCCGTTGCCTTGTAAATAACAACTGTATGAAGGCCTGCAATCATAACCAACCAAGGCACGAGCGAAGCATTTTCAACAGGATCCCAAGCCCAATAGCCGCCAAAATTTAAACTTTCATAAGCCCACGCACCGCCCATGATTATACCGGTGCCCAATATCATGCTACAAAAAAGCGACCAACGAATGACGGGGCCTGTCCAGTTTTCAAAATCATTTTTCCAAAGCGCAGCAATTGCAAAAGCAAACGGGAAAAGCGTTGCACTAAAACCTAAGAATAATATGGGCGGATGAATAACCATCCAATAATTTTGGAGTAGGGGGTTTAGCCCGTTGCCATCGGCTATTCGCTCTAGATAATTTGCTTGTTGAAAAATAGGCGCATCAGTCATCACTTCTCGCAATAGGGCGAAAGGGCTACTACCAATTTGCTCGCCAAAAAAGAATAGACCCAACAACGAAATACTGAGAAAAAATTGCGCCAAACTCACTACAGACATTACAGGGGCAGACCATTTGGTTTTTTTAGTAAGAAAGAAAATACCCAAAATGCTGTGCCAAATCATCCATAGCAAAAAACTGCCTTCTTGCCCTTCCCAAAAACAAGAAAGGAGATATTTAAAAGGAAGTTCATTATTGGAGTGCGACCATACATAATGATACTCGTAGCGGTGATTAAAGATTAGGTAAAAAAGAATGGCAAAAATGCCAAAGACAGATAGGCAATGAATTATAAAACTCGTTTTGCCAAGTTTGTGCCAATTAGTTTCGTTGGCAATTAGTTTTGACTGTGCCGAAAAGAAAAAGGAGATGCTAGCAAACAGCGAAGCCACAAAAGAAAGCAACACAAAAAGATGTCCGATATTACCCCAAATAAGTTGCTCGCCTTGGTACTCCATTTTTTAATAAGTGATAAGTGAAAAGTGATAAGTGATATGTGGATTGAGATTCCACATTAATTTAATTTGGTTACCTATTTTATTTCTAAGTAAAGCCGAAGTGCTGACACTTGACATTTGAAATTTGGACATTGGGTTTCCCGACTTCGCTCGAAACGACATTCGCATTAAGTGCCAACCGCAATTTGGTCCGTATCATATTTTGATGGGCATTTCATAAGGATTTCTCGACATTTAAAATGCTCACCCTCCATTTTGCCAGTCATGGTTAATTTTTCGCTCCGTTCAAAATCCTGCGGTTTTGCACCAGTAAAAATTACTTTATTGGTTTTGCCCGCCTCGTCGGTGGCGTAGAAAACAAATTTGTTTGGGTCGCGAATGGGATCGTACTCCAATCCATAATTTACGGTGTCCAATTTGGCTACAATTTGGTATTCTTTGCCTGGTTTTTTTGCAGCAGTATCGAAGGTTTCTTTAGAGCTAAAATCGCCTACCATGCTGACTATTATTCCAAAAGCAGCTGCAATGACTACCAATATTATAATGTGCGATGTTTTCATGGCGCGAAGTTACGTTACAAATTTTTCTGAAACTTGGTGGGTGTAAATATGTTTTACTAAAGTATGCTTTGGGGTAATTCTGAAGACTTTATTGTCAAATTAATCTGAAGCGATTTTATTTAGAAAGGGTTCTAAAATTTATTCTTCCACATCATACTTTCTACCGGGCGGTTGGGCTGGCCGGCGTATTTTGCGCCTTTCTTTTTATTGTAAGGCACGGCTATTTCACCATCCACGGGGAAGTAAATTAATTGCCCAATGGGCATGCCGGCATACACGCGCACCGGCACTTTTACTGAAATTTCGAGCGTCCAATTACCGCAAAAGCCCACATCACCTTTTCCCGCCGTAGCATGAATATCAATACCTAAGCGGCCTGTGCTGGATTTACCCTCTAAGAAAGGTACGTGGGCGTGAGTTTCGGTGTACTCCTCAGTTACGCCAAGGTAAAATCGGCCTGGTTCAAGTACAAACCCTACTTCGGGAATATCGAAGTGCTCAATTTCATTGTGCTTTTTAGCATCTATTTGATGGTCTTTGTATATGGCCAAGTTTTTGCCCAAATGAACATCGTACGAATTAGAACCTAAATCTTCGCGATTGTAAGGCACAATCAAAATTGTTTTTTTTTCGATTTCTTCTAAAATGCGGGTGTCGGAAAGAATCATAAATTATTGTTTATCGTCTAACAATTTTAATTAATTTGAATCAATCAAAACCGTTTTATTATTAGCACTGCAATGTTAAGCGCAAAATCACGGTTCGCTACAATTGTTATTATTTTTTATTGACAATGCCTTTTGAAAGGCCAACATATTACAAATAATAATAATTGTTATTTTGTTATGCTTTATACCCGAACCCCCAATTTTTTATATATTTTCGCCGAATCTCCACGGTACATTTTTGACCTTTTGTACTCGGATATTTTTTAACGACTTAATTAATTATTATTATGAAAAAACTTTTATTTGTACTACTCACGCTAAGTCCAGCATTAATAAATGCCCAGTCTTGGAACCCTTCTATCCGAAATGCTACCATTACACCCTCAACCGTTGTAGAGCCAGCATCAAATGGCTCAGCTCAAATTGAGGTTTGGTTTAGCAATACATTTGGAGACTCTATGCCACTGATTGCAGAACCTTTGAAAATTACAATGACATTCTCCAAAGGCGGTCTGAACCTACATCGAGGCCCCAACCCTGCCTTAGCAGTATCGGGTACTAAGGCACAGTATTTCAATTACATTTACAATCCCGCCGGCAGAACACTTTATATTATTCAAAATCAGACCATCCCAGGCGATTCGGGTACGTTGATTTTTGATTACATTTCTACCGGAACTTCTACAACGGCTAATCCGCAAAACGGCATGAACACCAATTTGATTCCGGCACCGTATATGGGATCTACAAATGTACAGACTGATGATAATGTGAGCCTTTTTACGAGCACCAGAGCAATTAGCTTGCCTGCCGAATTGCTCGAATTTACAGGTAAAAGTTTAGTGATTGGTAACAAATTGTTCTGGACTACAATTTCGGAACGAAACACTCATCATTTTAATTTGTACCACGGCAAAGAAATTCAGGATATGAAAATACTTACCGAAATACCAACTCGGGCAATTAATGGCGAGAGCAATATTCAACTTAATTATAATTATTTGCACGCCAATCCTGAGAAAGGGCATAATTATTACAGACTTTCTACTGTAGATATTGATGGAAAAGAAAATATACATAGCACGATAAATCTTTTTTCACAAGATGAATCTACACTCAGTATTTATCCAAATCCCAGCACTGATTTTATACATTTAAATTACAGAAATGGTGAGTTGGATATGATTAATATCACTTTGAGTGATTTGAATGGCAAAGTGTTGTATGACAAAAGATTGGTATTCGAAAATGGTATGTTCACTGAAGTAATACCTGTGCACCAGTTGGCCGCAGGCACTTATTTACTCAAACTTACCAATTATGAAGGATACGATTATTCTCAAAAAATAACCAAAGAGTAGAAATTGGATATCAAATTAACTGAAGCCCGTTTTGCGAAAGCACGACGGGCTTTTTTATGTTTTGTACAAATAATCTTCTTATGGTACTTAAAATCTTAGGTGGAACAGTTTAAAAAAATCGCAACTAAAAGCAAAAACTTGCAATGAAACGCCATGCCCAACGCTAAACTTTGTATTTTTATTCCACTAGTAAAAAGTTGAAGAAAAAATTATGGCCAAGCAGCAAACAAAGACGATCCGATATTTTATTATAGGTATTCTTTTTGTCGGAGCCAGTTTTTTTGTATTGCAGCAAGCAGATTCTCACCCCCAAGGCTCTCCAAAGAAAGTGGCTTCCGGACCCGTCACCCCTTTTGATAAAATGATGCAAGTGCTCACGCATCAACGTTGTGTAAATTGTCATCCGTCCGATAATTTTCCAAGGCAGGGCGACGAAAGTCATATACATT
>JBBSPP010000111.1:0-8024 GCA_038258625.1 Chitinophagales bacterium | reverse complement strand
TCGAACGGATTTGTTTGAAGCACATTCCCCAAATGTACCAACTCCGCACCCATAAAATCGCCTCTCTGGGCTTTGGCATACAAATAATTTTCGCTTTTACCCATGCGCAAGCTAAGCTTTCGCATCGATACGTTCTGCTTTGTGATGTTGTGCTTTAGCCATATATGTAGCATAAGTGCCTCCACTTCTGCCTCGGTATCATGCAATCTTTTTACGCCCATTGGTTACTATTTAAAGTTTTTAAAATGCTAAATTAGTCTTTTTTCTTCATAAATTTATATTATTTTGTGCATCTACTATAAATATTTTATCATTTATACCTAAATATTTTGTATATACATATTTTTATATAGTAATTATAAACTAATATAACATAGATACAAAGCCTTATATCATATATACAAAACCTTACCTCATATATACAAAATGATACATAATATATACATAAAATAATATCATTTTATACATAAAAAAACGCCTCAGCGCAAGGCCGAGGCGATAAATTCATCATTAAAAATTAAACATTTACCCCTCTATCGCCTCAATACCCGGCAATGTTTTTCCTTCAAAAAACTCGAGCATGGCGCCGCCGCCCGTGCTTACGTAGCTTACTTTTTCTGCAAGGTCAAATTTATTAATGGCCGCCACACTATCGCCGCCGCCAATTAGCGAAAACGCGCCCTGCTTGGTAGCTTCGGCAATCGTGAGCGCAATAGCTTTTGTACCTCCTTGGAATTTTTCCATTTCAAACACGCCCATTGGGCCGTTCCACAAAATAGTTTTGCTGCCTTTGATAGCATCGCTAAAGGTGTCAATGGCTTCTGGCCCAATGTCAAGACCCATCCAGCCATCTTCAATGGCTGCATTGTTGGAGGTTTTGGTATGGGCATCGTTGCTAAACTTATCGGCCACCACGCTATCGGCCGGTATCAACAGTTGCACGCCGCGCTCCTGCGCCTTTGTCATTAGGTCGTAGGCCAGCTCCACTTTGTCGTGCTCCACCAGCGAGTCGCCAATGCTTTTTCCCTGTGCTTTCAAAAAAGTATATGCCATGCCGCCGCCAATAATAATAATGTCAGCCACCTGCAACAGTTTTTCGATAATCATTATTTTATCGCTCACTTTGGCGCCGCCCAGTATGGCCGTAAATGGTTTTTCGGCATCATTCAGCACCTTGTTGGCATTGGTTACTTCGGCGTTCATGAGCAGGCCAAACATTTTATGCTCTTTGTCAAAGAACTGTGCCACCACCGCCGTGCTAGCGTGGGCGCGGTGTGCGGTGCCAAAAGCATCGTTTACATACACATCGCCCAGCGTAGAAAGTTCTTTGGCAAAGCCTTCATCACCCGCCGTTTCTTCCTTATGAAAACGAAGATTTTCGAGCAACAACGCATCGCCATTTTGCATATTTTTTTGCTGCTCTTTGGCATCCGTTATGTCTTTGGCAAATTTTACGTCCAGACCTACCAATTTTGATAAGTGTGGCAAAATATGTTTCAAAGAATATTTTTCGTTGTACTCACCTTTGGGCCGCCCGAGGTGCGTCATTATAATCAGTCGTCCGCCTTTTTCTAAAATTGTTTTAATCGTAGGTAGCGCGGCTTGCATGCGCGTGTCATCGGTTATTTCCATTTGGTCATCAAAAGGCACGTTGAAATCTACACGGAGGAGCACGTTTTTATCGGCAAAATCAAATGTTTCAATCTTATTCATTTTATATAGTTTTTATTGGTTTGCGAAATGTTTATTTTATTTCAGTTCGGGTTTCTTAATATTAAAAAATCAAAAATAAAAAAAAGCGCCCCAACGGACGCTTTTAAGTTATTAAAAAATTTTCTTAATTAAGTTTACCAGCAAAGTAATGCAGCGTACGCACCAACTGACTCACATACGAATTTTCGTTATCGTACCAAGATACCGTTTTTACTAATTGTGCATCGCCTACGGTTTGCACTTTAGTTTGCGTAGCATCAAACAATGATCCAAATTTTGTGCCTATAATATCGCTGCTCACAATCTCATCTTCGGTGTAGCCGTAGCTTTCGTTGGTCGCTGCTTTCATCGCTGCATTTACTTCGTCAACGGTTACTTTGGCATCGAGGATTGTAATCAACTCGGTCAACGAGCCCGTTGCTGTGGGCACACGTTGCGCCGCACCATCCAGTATTCCTTGAAGCTCGGGCAGCACTAAACCTATTGCTTTTGCTGCGCCTGTGCTGTTGGGTATAATATTTTCAGCGGCCGCACGCGCTCTGCGCAAATCACCTTTTGGATGAGGACCGTCAAGTGTATTTTGGTCATTCGTATAAGCATGGATTGTAGTCATCAAACCAGATTTGATTGTCCATTTTTCATGAAGCACTTGCGCCATAGGTGCCAAGCAATTTGTGGTGCAAGATGCACAAGAAATCACGGTTTCGCTACCGTCAAGTATATCATGATTTACGTTGAAAACCACTGTTTTCAAATCGCCCGTTGCCGGTGCAGAAATTACTACGCGCTTTGCGCCTGCCGCAATGTGGGCTTCGGCTTTTGTTTTATCAGCAAAAAAACCTGTGCATTCCAAAACAACATCCACATCGTTTTCTCCCCACGGAATTTGTGCGGGATCGCGCTGTGCATATACATTTATCTTATCGCCATTTACGGTAATCGAATTTTCAGAATGAGTTACATCATGATCAAAACGGCCTTGTGTGGTATCGTATTTTAAAAGATGTGCCAACACCTTTGGTTCGGTAAGGTCGTTCACCGCCACTACGTCGATGCCTTCCATATTATAAATTTGACGATACACCAAGCGCCCGATGCGCCCAAAACCATTAATTGCAACCTTGATTGTACTCATTGATAAATTTTTTTTGTTTAAATTGAGGTGCAAATGTAAAAATCTAAAAAGTAAAAACCAATAGATTTGTAGAAATGTAGCGTTAAACATAGCTTTAAATAATGCGCACATTTTTTTGCACCGTGTAAAAAATAATCCTAGAAACCTAAAAAGAGAAAAGAAATAAATTTGAATGCGAATATTTGGAAAAAAAGAAAAGCTTAATATATTTGCACTCCTTTTAGAAGCCGCGTTCGTCTAACGGTTAGGACGCCAGGTTTTCATCCTGGTAATAGGGGTTCGATTCCCCTACGTGGTACAGCTTTAAATTTTCCCTCGCTTTTTAAGTGAGGGATTTTTTTTACAATACTTTGTTGACGTTTTACTTCATGTCATAACACACTCCACTTAAAATATCCTCCATAGTATAGGCCAAAATACTTTGAGCATAAGAAATATTAAAAACGTAATAATACTGCTTTAGGAGTACTTTTTCCTTTAGGTCAAACTCTAATGTAAAACAGCCTCCTTCAAACGAATTACTTTTGATAGGGATTAATTTGTCGCCTACCTGTTTACAAACAACAATATCATATTTATTAGTTAGATTAAGACTTCTATTATTTGCCACTAAATCAGTATCCATATTGTAAGTCACAATAGATTTTCTATTCTCTACGAATCCATGAATCGTAATACTATTTTTTTTATAAATAAATGAATTCATGAGTAATGCGGGCATGAAAGTCCCAAGCTGTATTTTTTCCTTTTCTCTGTATATATTTTCACCGTTTGAATTTGAATAATGAACAACCAAACTTGAATTTAGATAATTCGTATTATTACTGGTTATCTCAAAACAACTATCGTTGTTTTGTCCTAAGCCAACAGTTGGGTTAATCCCAAAAATTACAATAATGAAAAACAATCTTATTTTAAACACTGCGTAAAAATAAACGAATCACAATAATAAAAAAAGACTGCCTTTTGACAGTTTATAAATGGTTTGAGAATTACTCCCCCCTACCTCACCAACTTCCGCGTCTAATAAATTACACCATCAGCTATTAAAGAAAAGATATAATTACCTGCAGGCAATTGGCTCAAGGAATTTTTCTTTATCATAAAAAGAATTAATTATTTACACATTATGCAAAGCCGCAGTTATAGCATCAAAATCAGGCAGGTCACCTGCATTCTCTAACACCTCTGCGTACTGTACTTTTCCATCTTTATCTATCAAAAAAGCTGATCGCTTGGCCACCCCTTCCATATCAAATACAAACGTATCGTACAGGCAATCATATAATTTGGCCACCTCTTTATTAAAATCACTTAGCAAGGGAAAATTCAATTCATTATCTTCTTTAAATTTTCCAAGTACAAAAAGCGAATCAACCGAAATGCCTATAACCTCGGCATTTAGATTATTATACTTTGATAGCGAATCTCGCACGCTGCACAATTCGCTAGTACACACGCCTGTAAACGCCAACGGAAAAAATAAGAGCAACACATTTTTGCCATTAAAATCGTGCAGTGAAACTAAGTTTTTTTCGGTGTTATAAAGTTTAAAATCGGGGGCGGTCTGCCCTACTTGAATTGCCATAATTTTTGTTTTGATATGCTCGTAAAAATAAGTGCGAAAAGTGTTTTGCCAAAATTAAAGTTTACACAAGCGTTACTAGCTTTTTATTTTTTACAACCATGACGGTCGTATAATTGTATCAACTAATTTTTACTACATTGACAGATTATATAATACAGCTCGACAGCATAAATCCTATTGAATTTTATGGCGTAAACAACAATAAATTTAACATTCTAAAAAAGAAATTTCCGCTACTAAAAATACTCTCCCGCGGCACACAAATAAAGCTAACAGGCAACCAAGAAAATGTAAATGATGCCAAAGAAAAAATTGAACTCATTGTAAAATACCTTGAGCGTAATGGGCATCTTTCCGAAAATTATTTCAGCCAAATACTCGGTGATGACGATGGCATTATTGACGACAGTATCCGCGACAATATGGAAAACAACATCATCGTTTTTGGCAATAATGGCCGCGTAATAAAAGCCCGCACGCACAACCAACGGTTACTTGTAAACAGCGCCGAGGAGAACGATGTAATATTTGCCATAGGGCCAGCAGGAACTGGAAAAACCTATACAGCAGTGGCCTTGGCGGTGCGGGCATTGAAAAATAAAATCGTCCGAAAAATAATCCTCACTCGGCCAGCAGTAGAAGCTGGTGAAAATTTGGGTTTTTTGCCAGGTGATTTGAAAGATAAAATTGACCCTTACCTAAGACCTCTTTATGACGCATTGGATGATATGATACCGAGCGACAAACTCAACTATTATATGACCAACCGCATTATTGAAATTGCGCCATTGGCATATATGCGCGGCCGTACGTTAGACCATGCTTACATAATTTTAGATGAAGCACAAAACGCCACCGACCTGCAATTAAAAATGTTCCTGACCCGTATTGGACCATCTGCAAAAGCTATAATTACGGGTGATATGAGCCAAATAGATTTACCAAAAAATCAGCAATCGGGCCTTAGAAAAGCATTCCGAATTTTAAAAGATATACCCGGCATGAAATTTATAGAGCTTGACGGAAGCGATGTAGTTCGCCACCGATTGGTACGACAAATAATTAAAGCATACGACGCTGAAACTGTAATTGAAGAAGCGGCCGAAGAGAAATTAAAAGCCGAACGGCGTGAGCGACAGAACAGAAAATAGTTGTAGGTTATGCAAATTAGAGAACAAGTTAAAAGCATATTGTGGCTTTAATTGTGCTACTATTTTGGGGTTTAGAGCCATAAAGAAATCATAAAAAACGAACCCAAATTAAGGTCAAAAGAAAAGAACCTTTTAGTTTACGTCGAGATTAATACCGTTTCTTTGTGTAGCGCTATTCGTTCAAAAAACAAACTCCTATGTCTAATTCCGAAAATGAAAAAATAAATGAGTTCGAACAAAAGTTGGAACGTATGGAACAACGCCAAGTTTCATTTTCAAAAGAAATAACTGAGCTGCGCCAAGAAATTTATCGACATAAATTTAATGCAGCCACATCAAAACCTATAGAAAAAATAGCTCCACAAGCCCCTCCAAAACATACTGAGCCGATCTCAGTTTTTCATACATCAAAACCTAGTGCTACTCCACCACCAATCCGAGAGGTCCCTAAGATAAAAAAAGATTTAGAAAAATTTATTGGTGAAAATTTAATTAGTAAAATTGGTATAATCATTACCGTTATTGGTGTGGCCATTGGCGCAAAATACACCATTGAGCACAATCTGATTAGTCCACTCACGCGCATAATTTTAGGTTATCTTACAGGGCTCGGTTTATTAGGTTTTGGTATCAAGCTGAAAGAAAAATACACAAATTATAGTGCCGTATTGGTAAGTGGTGCCATCACCATTTTGTATTTTATAACTTTCGCAGCTTATGATTTTTATGGGCTTATACCACAATTATTGGCGTTCGGCATTATGTTGATGCTCACAGTTTTTGCCGTTATTGCTGCTCTTAATTATAATCAAAGAATCATTGCGCATCTTGGATTGGTAGGTGCCTATGCAGTGCCATTTTTACTCAGCAACGGCTCAGGACAAGCGGCAGTATTATTTACCTATATAGGTATAATTAATATTGGCATATTGTTTATTTCATTCAAAAAATATTGGAAGTCCCTTTTTTATTCTTCCTTCTTTTTAACCTGGATAATTTACTTATCATGGTACCTACTTCAGTTTCAATCGAGCCTACATTTCAGTATTGCATTTACATTTATTACGGTTAGTTTTCTCACTTTTTACATTACCTACTTGGCTTACAAATTAATTCAAAACAAGCGTTTCGCTATTGAAGACGTGGTGCTAATATTAGCCAATGCGTTTATTTATTTTGGGCTTGGCTATGCATTGTTACAAGCGCACGTAGTTGGGCAACAGTTTTTGGGTTTGTTCGCGGTGGCAAATGCGATTATCCACTTTGTTATCAGCCTAATTATTTACCGCAAAAAACTGGCTGATAAAAATTTATTTTATCTCATTAGCGGGCTAGTGCTGGTTTTTATAACCATTGCAATTCCTATTCAGCTCGACGGCAATTGGGTTACTTTGCTTTGGGCAGGCGAGGCCGCATTGCTTTTTTGGTTAGGTCGTAGCAAGCAAATTTTAATTTATGAGCAACTTTCTATTCCGATTATAGGGTTAGCATTTTTTAGTTTGGTGCAAGATTGGTTGTCGGGTTATGGTCATTTTTATAATGATAATATCAAAAAAAATTCTCCTATTTTTAATATTCATTTTCTGTCATCGCTTCTTGTGGCAGGAGCGTTCGGGTTTATGACTTTTATATTATTTAAAAATAAAAACACCATACCAACAGAAAAACAATCTGTACTGATACCACTTTTAAAAATTGCCATCCCTGGCATTTTCATAATCATTTGCTACGGCATGTTCGCGCTAGAAATTAATGAGTACTGGTCTCGACAATACTATTACTCTTACCATCCCACTCTCTTTACTTACAATCAAGATTATACAAGCTTGAAAAACATCTGGCTAGTAAATTATTCATTGCTATTTGCGAGCATACTGTCGCTCATTAATATTTTCAAAATAAAAAATTCAACCATTGGAATTTTTAATATTCTTTTGAACGGGCTTGTCATTTTGGGTTTTCTTACTGTAGGATTATATGAAATTAGTGAACTCCGTGAAAGCTATATTGCCAATGGCGGTAACAGTTTTTTCATTGGCATTCGGTATCTCTCCTTCCTCTTTTTGGCAGCAAATATTTGGTGCAGTTATAAATTAATGAGGCAAGAAAATAAGATCACACAGTTCCATATTTTATTCGAACTGGCACTACATATAATTATTGTATGGGTGGCGAGCAGCGAATTACTTCATTGGCTTGATCTTGGCAGCACGGCCAAAAACTATAAGTTGGGGCTTAGCATTTTATGGGGTATTTATGCGCTCATGCTTATTGCCGCGGGTATTTGGAAATACAAAAAACACCTGCGCATTGGCGCCATGGTGCTTTTCAGCATTACACTGCTCAAGTTATTTTTCTACGACCTTACACAGCTCAACACAATTTCCAAGACAATCGTATTCGTTTCCTTGGGCGTTTTGCTGTTGATTATTTCTTT
>JBBSPP010000110.1:0-8080 GCA_038258625.1 Chitinophagales bacterium | reverse complement strand
TAGATAAAGCATTTACATTATCTGAAAATAATATCAAGCGCATGAGTAAATTAGCCAATTTTCAAAGCAGAAAAATTCAGCGCGATTTGCAAGTAAAGCCAGAACTAGAGTACGAAATGAAAATTGCTAGAGCGGAAAGTATTTTACAATCGTCCTTAGCTAATGACAATGATATGAAAAAATCAACGCTCTAATTAACAAAGTGTGTATAAACCTTTTGTCATTAGAAAGTCAAAATGATTTAAAAAATTTGGCAAATCGTTTTTAATTTTTTAACTTAGCCTCATAAATTATTTTAAAATTAACAAATATGAAAAAAGTATTAAATCTATTCCTTGTAGCTAGTGTAATCATTGGCTTAGGATCTTGTTCAAAAAATGCACCAAATCAAGGAGGTCAATTCGCGCTGCCTAGTCAAACACCTACGACTACTACTACGACGACGACGACTGAACCCGAGCCAACGAAGGTTACTCCGCTATCTCTAGTTGCACCTAACGAAGAAATTCCTAGTACATTTACTCAAAAGGTAGTTCTTGAAGAAAATACTGGTGAGTGGTGTGGTTGGTGCCCAGAAGGTGCTAAAATTATGGAAGATGCAATCGCTGCAAATCCTGGAAAGGTAATTGGAATTGCTGTTCATGATGGTGATCCAATGACTGTTGCTGACTACAATTCTTGGCACAAAACTTATACCGGAGTAACAGGTTTTCCAAACGGTAATGTATCTCGCAGAAAAGCTGCAAGCCGTGGAAGCTGGATGGCATCTATTACCAATGATTTAGCTGCCAACAATGGTAAAAATGATGCAGGTATTGCATTGATTACTAAACTTGAAGGAAGTATGCTTAACATTACTGCTTTTATAGGTTATGCTAAAACATTTTCAGAAGATACTCGTCTTTCAATTGTTATTACCGAAGATAAAGTTCCATTGTCTGCTCCTGGAGCTCAAAGCAATTATTCTTCAAGTGTTACCGTTACTGATGCATGGTTACATGGCCACGTTTTCCGTGCTGTTGTTACAGATAAAGAAGGAGATAAAATTGATATGACTAATTCTTCTACTAAATATATTGTAAAAGAATTCAAAGACATTGATTTATCAAAAATGAAAATTGGTAACATGAGTAATGTTCACGTAGCTGCTTATATTAATGCTGCCTCAGGATCAACAAATCCAGGTGCTGATAATGCAGGAAAATGGATTATAAATGCCCAAGATGTTAAAGCGGGTGAAATCCAAAAATTTGATTAATACTTTTTAATAATTATATAAGAAGGCTGTCCTAATCGACAGCCTTTTTTTTATTCTATATTTGCTTCCCTATAAAAATCATTAAGTAATTATTTATGAATACTACACCCGTCTGGAAAAAAGTATTGGGCATTATTCTCAATTTATTTCTCGGTATAAATTTTCTTTTATCAGCTTATGCCAAGCTCCCATCCATCGAAGTGTTTGGTTGGACAATTGCCGAATCTACACCCTTTAATTGGACAATTTCTGAATGGTTGGCTCGATTGGTTATCGGTCTAGAAATTTTTCTTGGCATCCTATTTATTTTTCAATTATTGATAAAAAAAATAGCCATTCCACTTTCTACGGCTTTAATTGTATTTTTTTCGTTGTATCTCATTTATATTTTATCAGCCTATGGCAACGAGCCTAATTGTGGCTGCTATGGAGAAATGATACCACTAAGTACGACAGAATCGCTTATAAAAAATGGATTTATTCTAATTCTTCTCTTTGTAACATGGCTGTTCCGATTCGAGTTTAGATTTCGGTTTCATAAATTAGTTGCACTCATACTTTGCATTGGGGCTTTTGCTTTACCTATTTATTTGTCACCGCCTACAAGTATTGTAATTTTTGATAAAGATGAAATTGAAAATGAAATCGTTCCCTTGCATTTAATTTCCTCAGATAAAAATTATTTGAACGATAAGAAGAAAATTGTAGCCATGATAAGCCCAACTTGTAAGTATTGCAAAAAAGCCGCTAAAAGAATGGGCATTATAAAGAGCCGTCACCCCGAAGTGCCGTTCCTTTTTGTAATGTCTGGGCATCGAGATCATTTGCAAGATTTCTTAGATCAGACCCGAGCTGATAATATACCGCTAGTTTTTATGGATAGTATGGATCAGTTTATGCTGGTGAATAATCGCCCAGGTGTGCCCACCATCAAATGGTTAGAAGATAGCACTGTTGTAAAAACGTCTTCTTATTTTTCATTAAGCGAAAATGAAATTTTGGATTGGATAAAGAAATAACTTGTCCATCCCAAAGTTTTCCTACACTTTTGCCTTATGAACCTAAAACTTGAACGCCCTATTGCCTGTGTGGATTTAGAAACTACTGGCACCAGTATTACGCAAGACCGCATAATAGAAATTGCTATTATAAAAGTAATGCCAGACGGGGAACGTATAAATAAAGTGCTCCGCGTAAACCCCGAAATGCCCATTGCACCGGGTGCCACCGAAGTGCACGGTATCACGGATGCTGATGTGTCGGATTGTCCTACATTCAAAGAGTTGGCAAACGAGGTAAAACAATTCATAGAAAACTGTGACTTATGCGGTTTTAATTCTACCCGATTCGATTTTGCACTGCTCACCGAGGAGTTCCTCCGGGTAGATATTGATGCTGATTTAAAAAATAGAAAATTGGTTGATTCCTTCCAAATTTTTGTAAAACAAGAACCACGATCTCTTACTGCCGCCTACAAATTTTATTGTGGCAAGGAGCTAGTAAATGCCCACTCTGCCTTAGCCGATGCCGAAGCCACCTTTGAAATACTGCTTGCACAAATAGACCGGTACGAAAATATTGGCAACACACCCGAGGCCCTTCACGATGCTTCGAAAGGCGAAGACATTTTGGACTATGCACGCCGTATAAAATTGGTAAAAGATGTACCAACTTTCAACTTTGGTAAATACAAAGAAATTGCGGTGGCGCAAGTTTTTAAAAAAGAACCACAGTATTATGATTGGATTATGCGCAGCGATTTTGCACAGGACACCAAAAATGTATTATCGAAAATTTATACCGAGTATAAATTAAAACAAGTGTAGTTTTGACAAACTTTTTTGCCCCCTAACACTTGAAGAATATCGTCATCATACCAACCTTTAATGAAATCGAAAATATCGAAAAGATACTTCGTGCGGTGTTTGCATTGCCCGAGGGTTTTCATGTATTGATTGTGGATGATGGCTCGCCAGATGGTACGGCTGATAAAGTAAAGGAGCTTCAACAAGAATTTACTAACAAATTATTTATTCAAGAACGCACGGGCAAACAAGGCCTAGGCACGGCCTATATTCTTGGTTTCAAATGGAGTTTGGCCAAAGGCTATGATTACATTTTTGAAATGGACGCCGATTTTTCTCATAACCCTACCGATCTTTCTCGATTGCTTGATAGTTGTATAAACGATGGTGCCGATGTGGCCGTTGGCTCGCGCTATGTGCGGGGTGGCAAGGTGGTGAATTGGCCTTTTAACCGGATATTCATTTCCTATGGGGCGTCGCTTTATGTGCGCTCTATCCTTTGGCTGCCGGTAAAAGATTGCACGGCAGGCTTTGTGTGCTACACTGCTGAAGTACTCCGCAATATTGATTTGGATAATATTCGTTTCATTGGTTATGCTTTTCAAATAGAAATGAAATACCGAGCGTGGCGCAAAAAGTTTACACTTAAAGAAGTACCCATCACATTTGTAGATCGTGTAGAAGGTACTAGCAAAATGAGCGGCGGAATAATTAAAGAAGCGGTGATTGGCGTATGGAAAATGCGCTTTGGTAAGCTCTAGTTTCTTTTATAAAAAAATTACAACATGCTTCCACTCAAAAAAAGCATCGCGAACGAAAAATAAATTATCAGCCCCGATACATCCACGAGCGTAGCTACAAAAGGGGTAGAAGATGCTGCCGGATCCGCACCCAATCTTTTTAATAAAATGGGCAACATACTCCCAGTAAGGGTTCCCCAAAGTACCACGCCAATCAGCGAGCATCCTATTACTAGGGAAATGCCAATATAGTTTTCGCCAAAAGAATTGGTAACTAAATGCCACGTACCAAAAATTACAAAGCTCATTATTGCCAAGGTTACACCTAGCATAATGCCCGATACAATTTCTTTGCGCATAATGCGCCACCAATCCGTGAGGTCAATATCATCGAGCGCCATGGCCTGGATGATTAGTGTGGCGGCTTGGCTGCCCGTATTGCCGCCGCTACTTATTATGAGCGGAATGAATGTGGCGAGAAGTGCAACTTTTGCTATCGAATCTTCAAAATTGCGCATGGCGAGTATGGTGAGGAGCTCGCCCACAAAAAGTATCATGAGCCATATCACCCGCTTTTTATAAAGGTCAGGAATTGATGTATCCAAATAGGCTTCGTCTAAGGCCGATGTACCACCCATTTTTTGTATATCCTCCGTAAACTCTTCTTCCTGTACCCACAGCACATCATCAATGGTTACTATGCCTAGCAGTATATTTTTGTCATCCACTACGGGCAGTGCTACTCGATTGTTTTTTTGGAAAACATCCATCGTCGTTTCCTGATCGTCGTTTACATTGAGGGTGATGAAACGCTCGTCCATCAAATCGCTCACCAAAGTTTTGGCAGGATCTACAATTAAAAAATCACGAATCCGTATATCATCAAGCAAAGTTCCGTATTCATCTGTTACATAAATTACGTCGATGGTCTCGGAGCTTTTGCCGTAATCGCGAATGTAGTTTAGCACCTGCGCCACCGTCCAATCCGGCTCTACATCTATATAATCCGGCGTCATAAGTCGGCCTACACTGTCTTCGGGGTAGCCTAGTAGCGAGAGGGTCACCTTGCGCTCCTCGGGTGTGAGGAGTTTTATTAGCTGTTTTACTACCGAGCTTGGTTGCTCGCTGAGCAGCGACGTTCTATCATCGGGCGGCAGGGCATTTAATATAAGCGCTACTTTACTCGCCGGGATATTTTCGAGCAAATCTTCCTGATCATTAATATCCAGCGCGCTAAATACGGCAAGAGCCCTATTAAAATCTAACTGTAAGAAAAACCGATTGGCATGCTCAGGAAATTCTTCCATCACATCCACCACATCAGAAATGTTGAGGTCGTTGACAAAATCATTGATTTCGCCCCAGGCGTCAAGCTCTATGAGGGTTTCTAGGCGTTCTTGTATGGCGTCAAAATCTTCCACTATTGGGGCGAAGGTAGTGATTTTTGAATGTTGAATGCTAAAGTTGAATGTTGATTTCTGCTTTATCAACCGATCTCCTTACCTTTAATTTTCTTTTTTTAAAAAATCTGTATGCTCATGAAACATCATATTTTAGTACTCATACTTTTTTGTAGCTGTATGGCTGCCTGCCAAAAAGAAACCCCCAAAACCCAAGCCCAAATAATAGGGCGCTATGCGGTGGCGGTAGAGCATCGGTATTTTAATGCGATAGTAGATACTACGGTTTTTTATAATGATACCGTAACCATTACCGCGGCCACCCAGAGCAGCATCAACGTGCAGACAAGCGTGGATAATACCACCCTGCAAACAGCAGCAACGGGCAGCAGTTCCTCTTTAAAATATGAAGCAACGGATAGCGCGGGCACATCTTTCTCGGCATTATTTTTTAGCGAAAAAACAATCCAACTTGAAGTAAGCACCACCCAAAACGGCCGCCCTAGCCTAAGGAAGCACTTGGGCGAAAAGGTGAGTAATTAAGTAAGGACAAACAAAAAAAGATGCAGGAAAAACTATTCAGTATTAAATAAGAATAACTAAACACCAACGTGTTCCGAAATGGTTACGTCTATACATTCGCAAAACAAAAAAAATAAAATGAAAAGATTATTACTTATCCCTGTTGTGCTCATCAGCATGGCAGCGCACGCCCTACCAAATGGTTGGGTAGTTACGGTTTTTAACCAAGCTTACGTAGATTTAATTTCGCCAACTGTGGCTCCATTAATGCCAGGTTGGGACGACCCTGATGTTACCATCCCACTAGGTTTTACACATACTTTTGATGGTAAAAGCACGAATACTCTGTACATCGATGGCAGTAATTTTAGTTCAGGCATGGACATTACTACCTCGCTAACAGGTAATGTAAACGTGTTCTCTGTAGGTTTTTTGGATGTTATGGATCGAGCTACCTATGCTACTAATCCGCCTTCTACTATATCATACCTTATAGATGGTTCTGGCAGTAACAAAATTGCCAAAATTCAATGGAAAGATTTTGGATTTTATGGCGAAAACGCGACGGACGGTACGTTAAATGATTCGGCTAATATTCAAATGTGGTTTTACCAAACAGACAATGCAGTGGAATATCGTTTTGGTACTTCCTACCTTGATGATTTTGAACGTAATGTGGAAAGCACGCGCTTGCCGTTGGGTATTATCACTAATCTCGATCCTGCTGGCTTTACGCTTGACAAATTTTTTTACTTATCATCACTTAGCCCTGCCGTACTTGATTCTTTTACAATCGCCAATCCGCCAACAGTCGATTTTGGCATCCCTACATTCCCTACCAATGGTACCGTTATCCGGTTTGGCCCAGCTGCGGCTGTAGGTGTAAATAATGCCGTAAAACTAAATGACGAGCTTACATTTTACCCTTCATTAGTCACTAGTTATGCTAATCTTGATTTTACCAATGTGGTAAAAGGCGATGCAATGATCCGCGTGTTGGATATGAATGGCAGAGCTGTAATGCAGCAAAAAGTAAAAAGCCAAAAAAACCAACTAGATATGAGCCGCTTGGCTACGAGCAATTATATATTGCAAGTGCAATACCAAGGGCAAAGCGTATTCTATCAGTTTACCAAAAACTAGGCCACGCCTAGTAAAATATTATTTCAAAAGCCCTGCGCACACACGTGGGGCTTTTTTATTAGCCCATGTTGGTTTTAAGACCAACATACTGTGCGGGTATATTTGATGAAAACATCAACACAGGCGAAAATATTTATTAAAAATTAAAGGCTTTTTTATTCTTTCCTTCCCACCGCATCCGCCACGCGCTCCACCACCCACCCCGCATTATTCAGCAGCACACTCACTACAAAACGACTATTGGTTTTTTTGCTAATGGTGTTGGTAAATAGGCGGGGCGTTTGGTTTTTCCAGCTAAAGGAATTGCGCGTAATTTCTATGGCTTCGCCGGGCAGCATTTGTTCTATGGCTGTACGGGCGGGATGTTTTTTGCCCAATTGCTTCTTTTTGAGGGTAGCGAGTTGTTCGGTGGTTAGTTTGCGTATCATGGTGGGTGTTATTTTGGGTTGTTTTTTGGCTTAGATAAGGGTTTCGGTCGTCTTGATACCAGTTTTGGTGTACTTATCATGTATTTTGGTGTATTCATCGTATGTTTCTGTGTATTAGACGAATAGTACGGTAAAGATATAATAAATATCTAAGTATTAATCATGTCTTTTTATATATTAGAAGTAAACTTATCATATATTATCATGTATTTTGGTGTATTAATCGTATCTTTCTAAATATTAATCGAATAGTAATCATTCGCTAAACCTTAAAAGAAGTACAAAAAATTGGAAACGAAATGTCCAAAACCGCCGACGCCAATGGCAAAGTAACCTTCGAGAGCATCCACATGCCCTACTTCTTCTAACTTAGCATCGACATCGAAAGCGGCACCACTTACAAATTTGACAACATAGGAAGTACGGATGGAAACACCACTGAGTAGGAATTAGAAGTTAGTTAAAAAATAAGGGCTAGGTGGAAAATTATGGCGCAGGAAATGTGTAACATTCACCCTCTTATATACAAAATGATGTGGCGCAGAACGTATAGCTTTGTGAATGAACAAAAATTATTAATTATGAAAAAGCTTTTAGTATTAACCATTTTGATAGCACCATTTTTTATGTCATCATGCAAAAAAGACAAAAACAGAAAAGCCGGCGTGTGCTACTGCGAATTTTTTAGCGGCGATAAGCAAGAGTATGATCTTACCCACCTCAACCGCACCATGCAAGTAGATACCTGTAATATGCACGATACCAACGCGGGCAATATTGGTGG
>JBBSPP010000109.1:0-8088 GCA_038258625.1 Chitinophagales bacterium | reverse complement strand
GGCAGCTTTTATATTCACGGGGTCTTGCTCTTTTATCACTCGTTTTACCGAGCCGTCTATAAAAGCAAAACGTTCTACTTCTTTGTGTAGGTCTTTTACATCAAACTCAAAGTTGGTTTTATCTTCGAGGTCGTACAGCCGTATGCGCTTAAAGTCTGATACTATTATATAGCGTGGCAGTTCATCGTCTGTTAGCCCAATGGTATAATCGGTGGCTTGCAAAAAAGCAGCGTCCAAGTCTTTGCCCAGGCTTTTGTGCTCGGCTATAAGCATCCCCGGCCAAAAGAGGTCTATAAAACCAGTTTGTTTGTTTAGTTTTTTAATGGCTTGTTCAAATATGGCAACGCGCCGGCGCTTTACCCCAAACACTTCAAGAAACTCATTCCAAAAAGTATCTTTTTCTGCGCGTTCGCGTTCCTCGCCTTCCCACTCTTTGCTAAAGGCGTGCGCCCTACTTTTTATTTCGTTTTTGCTAATGGCCATTGGTCTATTTACTTAGGGTAACGAATATAAAAAACTACGCCTTGTAAAAGCTGTAGTCTTTACTAATTTCTTTTTCTAATCAGCCAACCACTACACCTCTACTTCCTCTCCTTCCACAGCCAGCACAGTATTTTCAAAAACACTCCTAGCCTCCACAATCAGCGAGTCCATTTCCTTATAACGAGACGAATAATGCCCTATAATCAACTGTTTCACGCTTGCATTTTTGGCAACCGTAGCTGCTTGCTTAGCCGTACTGTGCAATCTGTCAATAGCTTTTTGCAAATGCGCCTCTTCATAAGTGGCTTCATGGTATAGCAAATCTGCGTTTTTTATGATGTCATAATACTTTTCGTGCGGCGCGGTGTCAGCCGTGTAGGCGTAGGTTGTAGGCTTCTTTCCTTCTTTTGTCACCCATTGGTTTTCTATTACTTCGCCATTTTTTTGTGTGTAGTCTTCCCCTTCCGTTAGGCGGCTATAAAAATATTTCGGTATTTCGTAATGTCTAATTTCTTCGGGTAGCAACATACGCTTGCGTTCTTTTTCGGTAAATAAAAATCCACAGGTATCAATGCTATGATGAACTGGGAAACTTTTTACCGTTACACTACCCGAATCATAAATCATTGCTTCCCTTTCAAAATTTAAAAAATGAAAATGCAATGGAAAACTAAGCGGATGAAATAATTGAATTTCTATTATAGCCTGTAGCATTTCGGGGCAGTAAATATGCATTTCTTTTTCTCGGCCATAAAGGGCTAGAGAATTTAAAAAACCAATGAGCCCAAAGTAATGATCGCCATGCAAATGGCTAATAAAAATATGATTGATACGATTTCGTTTGACGGAATATTTTTGCATTTGCATTTGTGTACCCTCGCCACAATCTATTAAAAAAAGCTGCTCTTTAATATTTACCACCTGCGATGTTGGATGCCTGCCGTACGCCGGCGTGGCAGAGTTACAACCAAGTATTTTTACTTTCATCCCAATTTGTTTTTATTTCGTTCTATAAATTGAAGCATTACATTTCGCACATCTTCGCGCAGTGCGCCAACTTCGCCAGCCCCATATTTTGATATATCAATCGCATCCAAAAAATGAATTTCTATCTGATGGGGCCATGCATACATTTTTCGAGTGGGGTGGAGAATGTTTTTTGTACCCAAAATGATCCCTGGCAGCACATCCACATTACCTGCCATAGCCGTTTTAAAAGCACCGTCTTTGAAACTACCCAACAAGTCTCCAGAAACATTCCGTGTACCTTCAGGGTAAAGGCAAAGGCTTAAACCATTTGCCAATGCATCTTTCATCTGCATAAAACTTTCGTATCGGCTCTTCCGGTTTTGTCGGTCCACGAGGATAGAACCCTTTGCATAGATGTATCCAAAAACTGGTACTTTGCTCAATTCTACTTTGGCCAACGTTTTGCTTGGTACGGGAATCCCCGGCGCCGAAACCGGAATATCCATAAACGAATTATGATTTATTACGACTACATAATTTTTTTCTTTCATAAATTTATCATGACCATAGTGACGCACAGGGCAAAAAATAAGCGGCATATAAATGCCCATCCATACGGCATAAATTTTACGCAGGGCCGCAGGAAATTTTTTTTCGCTCACAATGAGATGCACTATAAATATTGCCAACGCCACCCAAATCATGGTAAACGCAAATAGCAGGCCAATGTAAACAAAATAAATACGTGCTAAAATATCCTTCATACTAATATATCTGCCAATCAATTTTATCAGCGCCAAAGGTAGCCAAGCTTTCATTGGTTTTTGAAAAATGGCGGCAACCAAAAAATCCGTTATGCGCAGAAAATGGCGAAGGATGCGCGGCGGTTAAAATTGTATGTTTTTGAGCATCAATTAATTTTCCTTTTTCCTGAGCAAACTTACCCCACAACAAAAAAACCAAATGTTCTTTCCGCTCGCTCAATATTTTTATTACTGCATCAGTAAAAGTTTCCCAACCAATTTTTGCATGGCTCATGGGTTGGCTGCGCATAACGGTGAGCGAAGCATTTAATAAAAAAACACCTTGCTGTGCCCAAGATGATAAATTGCCATGCTCCGGAATGATAAATTGTACATCGGTAAAAAGTTCTTTGTAAATATTTTTTAAAGATGGCGGAATAAGTACTCCTCGGTTTACACTAAAACATAAACCGTGAGCCTGACCAGGCCCGTGATACGGATCTTGCCCAAGGATAACCACTTTGACATTATCAAAAGGGGTGAGCGTAAATGCATTAAAAATTTCGGCACCAGCGGGATAAATTTCTTTACCTGCTGCTTTTTCACCTTTGAGTGTGGCTACTAAATTTTTAAAATATTCTTTTTCAAATTCTCCTTGCAGTTCTTTTTTCCAACTTTCCTCAATTTGCACAGCCATAGTATTGATATTTGCTTTGTGTTTCGATGCCTAAAATTAACCCTATTATTTCTTTTCCTAAGCCAACTTTTGACAGCACAATTTTTAAATAATAGTGGCGTGAAAATGGGCGCAATTTACGAACTAGGCAATCCGGCTCACCGCTTAGGAACGACCATTGGTTTTTTTGCTACCAAAAATAGTGTGCAACTCTCAGCCAACTATTCATTATTCTATGCGTTCAAAAATTACGGTCCGCAAATTTCTCGGTGGGAAGTACAGGCAAACGCAAATTTAGGAATTGCTTTTGGGCAAAAAATACTCAACCGTGAAGCCGTGGATATGCTATCGCCCGTGTCAAATTTTTCAGCCCGGAAAAACATGCTGAGTTATGGATTAAAATATTATTGGGACGAGATAGAAACCAAGCAATTTACGGGCATAATTGCCCTACGATTAAATGAATATTATGTTGCCACCGAGAATGACGGTTTTGTTTTTTTACCTTGGGATCAATATCGCACAGGGGCAATTAGTATAGGAAAATATTTCGTTTCAAATACTAAAAAAACCGCTTTTACCCAACAAAGAATTTCGCTAGACGTACTACTTTATACAGGCAAAACGCAAGGCGACCCAACCGAGCGAATTACCAAAACCTCCTACCCTAGCCGGTTTGGGTACAAAAAATTGAACGACTCCAAATACCACAAATCATCACACGGAATTTTAAAATGCACTTTTCAAACAAATTTAGGCGCTATGCAAAACGCCAGTGCCAGCATAGGAGTTGATGATGAGCGCATACGAAATTTTATCCAAAATAAAATAATTCATGATTTGCCATTTGCTCCACGTGCCCTTATAAAAATAAAGAATCCACATATTCCAATGCGGAATTCTGAAGGCAGGGATTATTTATATGGTGAGAACGAAACGATTAGAAGAGGAAGATTTGTTTGGGGTGTAGGATTTAATCGTCCCTATTTTTATTAATACAAAAAAATCCGACATTGAAAGTCGGAAGTAGAAAATCAGCTGGAATGGCTTTAGTCTTATGAATAATTTATTTAAATTTAGCCGCCAATGTACCACAAAAGTCAGTCTCAATCATACGTTTGGCCATGTCGAGCATATTGATGAGCGCGGGAGCTTTGGCAATTCCGTGGCCTACAATTACAGGTTTTTTCACCCCCAAGACGGGCGTGCCACCATAATTTTCAAAATTCAATCTTTCAACAAAATCGTTTTTGATGCCCAATTCCAACGCAAATAAATCATACATGCTCTCGGCAAGTTTGAGTATAATATTGCCAGTATAGCCATCGCACACCATTACGTCTGCTTTGTCATAAAAAATATCGCGGCCCTCAATATTGCCTATAAAATTTATTTTAGTACTTTCTTTTAGTAGCACAAAAGCTTCCTTAGCAAGCAAGTTTCCTTTGCCTTCTTCTTCGCCCATGTTGAGCAAACCTACTGTTGGGTTTTCATTGCCCTGCGCCATGCGCGCGTATTCAGAGGCCAATACAGCAAACTGTTTAATATTTTCGGGTTTGCAATCCGCGTTGAGGCCAACATCAGCAATCAACCCTAATCCTCCGCTAACTTTTGGTACCATGGTTGGGATTGTTGGGCGCAGTACGCCATCCATTGGTTTTATAACCATCATAGCACCTACCATCATTACGCCAGTATTGCCTGTGCTTATAAATGCATCAATTTTTCCTTCACCCAAATAATGGAAACCTACCGGAATAGTAGCCTTTTGCTTTTCGCGCATGGCCTTGGTAGGATGCTCGTGCATACCCACCACACCCTCGCAAGGCACAGTTACGGAATTAGCAATGCCGTCCAAGCCATCAATAGGTTGGGCGGCATCAAAAAATAAAAACAGCTCTACCTCAGGATTGTTTTGGGCAAAGGTGGTAACCGCCTTCAGGTTTTCCTGAGGTGCAAGGTCGCCGCCCATCATATCAAATCCTATACGCATTGCGTTTGACATGATATTATTTAATCTTCGCTATTATCGTCGGTATCTTCAACCTCCACTTCTTTTTCCATTACCACGCGACCTTTGTACATGAGTTTGTTTTCAACCCAATGTGCACGGTGGCGTTGGTGTACTTCTCCGCTCGTTTTGTCGATGCTGAGAGTAGGCGTATTAGCCGTATAGTGTGTTCTGCGCTTAGCTTGACGTTGACTAGATTGTCGTCTCTTAGGATGTGCCATAATTAATTATTTTCCTTTTTTATTTTATTCTTTAGTGCGTCCCACATTTTGTTACTTGTGCTCGGCGCGTGTGTGTTCAGTCTTTTTATTACTTCTTGGTTGCAGTTGCTGTTGCCATCTTCATCTGTACCATGTGCTTTTTGTATAGGCAAACTGAGTATTACATATTCGTACACTAGTTTACTGACATCCAAAATACTATCCAAGCGCGATACCAATGATACGTCGGGCTCATCGCCATCCGCTACATCACTTTCACCTACGAGTTTTATCACATGGTCAAATTCATCCCAGATTTGCATTTCAAAATCATCACCACAGCGGTCGCAGGCAGTAATGGCTTTTCCATGAATTTCAAAATGAAGTAAAAAAATATCACTCTTTTTATCGAGCGTCATATTTACCTCAATGTCCGAATTTGTGAAATCAGGCGTTGCAAAATGTTCAAAGAAGCTATCCTCAATTTGGAAGGTATAATGGTACTCACCCTGCGCTAAGCCTACAAAAGCTATTTCGAATTCTCGTTGCCAATTCATACCACCTCCTATTAAGGAGTGCGAAAGTAGTGTATTTATTAAAAAAAGGACATTCTAAAGCCAAAATTGTTGTTATGAAAGTTTTTTTCTTTGGGCTTGCTCTGACCAAAGCGTCAGGGGCTGTGAGCGTTGGGTTCTTTGATTTAGCTTGGTCACGCGCTATCCGCTATATCTTTTTTTTAGATCGGCGCAAAAGGCTAGACAAAAAAAAGGATGCCGCTCCTATCCCGCAGCCTTTGAGCTTTTGGCTATAAATTCAGCTTTTAAAAAATTTTAATGGCTAGGATTTACGCAAATTCTCTATGCTCATCCAAAATTAAATTAATTTCAGAAATGTGTTTATCAAGCAGTCCAACTGTAGAGCTAGTATGCAAGAGATGCTCTTTTAAATTTGTAGGCAAATCATTCAGCGAGGTATCATCGTCCAAAATCACAAAACTTGAAGGCTTTTCATTTAAGTCAAACCAATTCATAATTTCATCTTTCCTGGATAAATGATTTTCATTTTCGGGCAACGATTCAATGGTTTTAATTTCCAATCCTCTGTTAACAAAAATGTCCTTCCATTCCTGCATTGAAAAGTTAGCCTTGTGCGAAGTTGTGAGCATAACAATATCATCATCGGCTATGATGCTATTTAAAACGTTCACCGATACTGAACTAAAAGCTGCAAAACCATCCTTCAAAATCTCAGGACTTGACCAACTTTTGGCAGGTACCATCACACCATCTATGTCCAGAAATATGTATCTCACGCTTTCAAATATAAGATTTATTGTAGCAAAGCCTCTATTTCGTTTATTGTCATGTTGTTAAACTTGGCATCCTGCTCGTTCAGCATTTGTATTTTAGGTTTCGTATCCCAATCTTCTTGCACAAATTCGATTACATCCCATTTCGTAATAATCGTTGAGGAAGTTCTGCTCGATAAAGTTATATCTAACTCTTTTTTAGAAAGGAAAGCGGCTAAATATCTATGATGCCCATCAATGATTAAATCCTCTGTAATTTTAATTCCTTCAAAAGTCAGGCCATTTGCCATTTTTCTGTAAAGTCTATTAATTATAGGCAAGCACAAGCGACTTTGAGTAGGTTTAAATTTGACTTCATTCCTTTTCAAATAATCGAGTATCAACTCTGTTGTTATATTCTCTATCATTTGTAAAAATTTAAACCCCTATATCTCCAAACAAATTCTACACAATCCTACCCCCCAAAGCCGCCCCAACCTCAGGACTCACAAACACCAATTTACCATCAGCATCCTCGGTCATTAATACCATTCCTTCGCTCATAATGCCGCGCATTTTGCGAGGAGCTAGGTTAGCCACTAGGCTCACTCGTCTGCCAACAATTTCTTCAGGGGTAAAATGCTCGGCTATCCCGCTCAGTACCGTGCGCTTTTCAAAACCTAAATCCAACGTCAGCTGTAATAGTTTATCAGCCTTTGGAACTTTGGCGGCTTCTACGATTTGCGCTACGCGCAAATCTATTTTTGTAAAATCGTCAAATTGAATTTCTTCCGCTATTGGTTCAGTTGTTTTTTCAGCCGTTGACTTTTCGGTATTTTTTTTCTCCATGGCGTTGGCGTGTAGTTTTTCCACCTGTTTTTCTATTTGTTCGTCTTCTATTTTGGCAAAAAGCAATTCGGCGGGGCGCAACGAATAGCCAGTTTTTACTAATTGGATGCTACCAGCATTTTTCCATTCAAGCATTTTGTCCACTACTTTCAGCTGATGGCAAATTTTCTTGCTCGTATTGGGCAAAAATGGATTTCCTAAAATGGCCAAATTTGCCACAAGCTGCAAACTCAAATGCAGGCAGTTATTGATAAAATCTTTATCGTCCTTCTTTTTCCAAGGTTCTTTTTCTTGCAAATATTTATTGCCGTCGCGGGCTAAATCGATTACAGCAAAAAGAGCTTCCCGGAATTTATAATTTTCTATCCCCTCGCCTATTTTTTCTTTTGCGAGTAAAATTTTTTCGTATAGCTTATCGTCCAAATCATCTTTGGCTTCTAATTTAAAAGGCGGCACTTTCCCATCACACATTTTGTGCGTCAGCACCATTACGCGGTTTATAAAATTGCCCAGCGTAGCCACTAGCTCGCTATTATTTTTTTCCTGAAAATCTTTCCAGGTAAAATCATTATCCTTGGCCTCGGGCGCATTACTGCATAATACATAGCGCATGGCATCTTGTTGGTCGGGAAAATCTTGCAGATACTCATGCACCCACACCGCCCAATTACGGCTTGTGCTCACTTTTTGACCTTCGATATTCAAAAATTCATTGGCGGGAACATTCTCGGGCAATACAAATCCGCCGTGCGCTTTTAGCATAGCCGGAAAAATTATGCAGTGAAACACAATATTATCCTTGCCTATAAAATGTACCAATTTGCTATCGTCCTTTTTCCAATAGTCTTCCCAATCTGAGGTCACCTCTT
>JBBSPP010000108.1:0-8095 GCA_038258625.1 Chitinophagales bacterium | reverse complement strand
CTCGCAAAGTCTTGAAAATCATTTTTACTCCTCTAATTCCTTTCGATCGATTCTTTTATAAATTTTTTTGGCTGTGGGTTGATTCAACACAACACAAATATATGTAGAATACCCCCAAACAAACCTCAAAAAACACAAACAGCACCCAAACACAATGATACTAAGAGGTAGCTAGCCTTGGGGCTATAGTACATTTTGTATATATATAGGTGTACAATGTCCCTTTTGGCTTGGTTTCTATATACGTTATGTACTATGGTTTTAGGCCGTTTCTGGCTCCTTACTTTCCATATTATCCTCCTCGGCCTCTTGCTCCGCCACCCGCTCCACAATCCACCCACTCTTATCGGCCAGCCAGCTTACCAAAAAGGTCACCTTCGTTTTTTTAGTAATCTGATTACAAATTAGCTTGGGCGTATGCCCTTTCCATTTAAAATCGGTGCGGTCAATGGTAATAATTTCGCCGGGCTGTAGCTGCTCTATGGCTATGCGCACGGCGTGTTTTTTGCCCAGGGGGCGGCGGTTCATATCTTCTAGCTCGGCGCGGGTTATTTTTTTTATCATTTTTGGTTGGCATTAGGCAATAGCCAGTAGCAGTTGGGTATTTTGCTAAATAGCTATCAGTAAGTAAGTGGTATAATTATTTTTTTAGATATAAAATTAATTTTTATAAATACTATAATAACAAAAGTAAGTATAAATATAACAAAAATAAAGTAATCATTAAATTTAGTGCATATAATATTTTAAATATAAAAAAATAATTAAATTATGGTAAGGACTATGCTAATATTTGTATGGTTACAATATATTATTGTTCGTATAAAATTAATTTAGTATTCGCAAAACCTTCATAACGGGTAATAATTAGTATCTAACATTTAATTAAATTACTATATATTTTTATACAAAAAACATAGTGATATTCTTTTTTTATAAAAAAAGGAATTATATTTATGCCATACATTACTTAACCATTAAAACCTAAAACATTATGCCCGAAAAAACCCTCCCAAACTACAAAGGCGAAGCCGAAGCCATCATAGTACGCGCCGAAGTAATTGCCGACCAGCTAGCGGCAGACCTTGACGCCTTCACCGCCAAATTCCCCTTTATAAACGAAGATTATGTAACCGCCCTCAACGCCAGCATAGCCACTAGCAACGAACTACCGCTAGATAATCAAGTGGTGGGCAACATAAAACTGCTCACCGCAGATGTAAATGCCCAAGTAGTGCTAGGCCGCTACGCCCTTAGCGACCTCAACACCTACGCCAAGCTCACCTACAAAACCGACATTACGAAGCAACGCTCCTTTGGGCAAGCCAAATGGGAAGAAGCCTATACCGACCAAGAAAAAATGGAAAACGCGCTTCAATACGCCAACGACCAAGCCGCCCTAGCGCCCTTCGCCACCGAGCTTGCCGCCAAGGGGTTCTCCGTTAGCGATAACGAAAACCTGCTCACCATTGCCGCCAACATCAACAGTCGCAACCGCCTGCAAGAAGGCGCCATAAACCAGCGCCCCGTTACCACACAGGAGCGCATTGTACAATATAACAGCATGTGGGAAATGGTAAAAGACGTAAGCCTAGCCGCCAAAATGCTATACCGAAACGACGCCGCAAAGTACCGCCAATACCTACTGTACCCCAATAATACCGATACCACCACGCTCAAAGTAACCGTAAACGTACTAGGTGGCATGGAGCCTATGGTGGGCGCATCAGTAAAAATACAAGATAGCGAGCTGGCCCCGCAAACGACGGATGATAATGGGCAAGTAACCTTTGCGAGTGTGAATATTGCCGAGTTTATAACCCTCGTCATCACCAGCCCAGGCGGCAACACCACCGAGGTAAACGACCTGAGCATTACGCCAGGTACTACCAATAATTTTACGGTAGAAGCGGAAAATTAGTTGAAAAGGGATTGTTGAAAAGGGATAGCTATCAACTATCCCTTATCAACTATTATGTAAATGAAACTACCACTTCAACAATTTTTTCACTTGCTGCTGCCCGCCTTGCTTTATGTACAGCATGTACACGCCGGCGGCTTTTTCAATTTCTATGTTGGTTTGTTTTAGTTGGTCAAAATCTTTTTGCCAAACTAATTGCCCGCTTATGGTGCGGATTTCTAGGGTTACGTTGGGGTAGTTTTTGTCAAGCTCTAGTTGGTAACTGCCTGCTGATGGGTTGGGGTAAATGCGGCTAATGATGGTAAGATCTGCCACAGCATTGGGCGATGTGCCTATGGTAATGGGGTGGCAATTGGAGGTATCGGCACAGCCGTTTTGGGTAATAATGCAAGCATAATTGCCGCTGGCGGTGGCGGTAAAAAATGGCGTGTTGCCCGCCACGGCTTGGTAATTATTATCACAATCTACCCACTGATAAGTGGCATTGCCGGCATTGGCGGTGAGGGTGGCCACGCCATTAAAACTGAGGCTGGTATCCACCGGGCTTTTTATAAAATTGACTACCGTATTGCTATCACAGCCATACGCCGTACTATTTACTAGCAAATAACTGCCGGGCAAATAGTATGTGGTGCCCAGGTAGGCGGCACTATCGCAGCCCGTAATGTTTACAATGTATAGCGCGCCCTGCGTAATGGTAAGGGCCAGCGTTATGATACTATCGCAGCCATTGGGCAGACCATAGTTGTGCACGTAATAGCCGCTGTTGGTATAAGTGGTATTGTTCCATACATAATATTTGCAGGTATCCACCACCACAGTATCGTTGGCTAGTTTTTTTACATCAATTATTACGGAGTGTGCACTATCACAGCCATTGCTAGCCGTGTAGTGAAATTGATATACGGTATCTTGGTAAAAAATAATATTGCTATACACCACACTATCGCAGTGCTGTATGGTTTGGCTGCTGCTTTTGTTGCAGTTGTTTAGTTTTACAACGAAGGCATCGGTACCAGTTGAAGAAGATGTCAAATAGCTAGTGGCGGGGGTAGGGTCAAAATCGGCCGTTTGTATAAAATAGCCGGTGAGGTACACCCCGCGTTGGTTATCAGTACAAATATCGGTGCTATAATCATTACTCACACCGCCCATTACACCACCCCATACAAATTGGCCATTATTATCGAGGTTTTGAAAAGCTATATCATTGCTGCCCGCACTGCTTACAATATAAGCGCCGGGCCCAGGGTCGAGGTCCCATTGATTGTTGTTGAAGTTATTTTGCCATATTCGGGTAGTGAGGTATAGCCCGCCAGCAGTATCGGTAGCTATACCTTCGCCATAATAACCGTTGTTATAGTTATTATCCATGTTTTTGAGTGCCCATACGTAGTCGCCATTATTATCTAGCTTTAGTATTATTTTGCCCCACTGATTGGTAGGCCAAGTAAAATAACTAACGCCAGGCCCAGGGTCCATATCAATAGGGTTAGAGGTTGTTTGGATACTATAAAAAATATTACCTGCAGGGTCTGTAGCTAAGGAATTGCAGTATTCATTATATGGCCCACCAATTTCTTTGTGCCAAAGTAATACACCGGATGGCGAAATTTTTAGCAAACTAATATCAGTGTACAATGCATTATTGTTATTAGATGTAGCATAAATTAAATCAGTACCCGCGCTAGGATCTACATCCACAGAATCTCTGAACGTGATAGGGAAAAATATATTGTCGTTTGCATCTACATCCAGTTCGTTGCCTCCCCACAAACTATTATTATTATTGTTATAATTATTTCCCCACGTATGCCATTGCAGTGCCCATACAAAATTGCCGGTTACATCTAGCTTTAGCAAATATTCATCGCCGTAGTAACTATTATTGAACCATGGAGTAGCGGTCATATTAAACACCCCAGGGCCTGGATCAAAGTCCACCACATCTCTAAAATTACCCAGAATGATGACATTATTCCCCGCATCCACTTTGAGGCCGTTACCCCACAAACCATAATTATTATTCAACGGTGATGAACCATGCAGGCCTTTACCCCAAATAAAATTACCAGCAGGGTCATACTTGGCAATAAAAATATTATCGTAATATGAATTATTATTATTGGGGTCGTACAACATAAACTTGCCCACGCCAAAGTCTAGATCAATAGAATCTCGGAACTGACCCATTACAATAATATTGTTTTGATCATCAACATCTATCGCATTACTGCGGTTGTAAAAGCTGCTTTTGTAAGTATGCCCCCACACAAAATTGCCACTCGCATCCAGCTTGGAGACGTAACTATTATTGCCCGAATAATTATTAAAAGCGTAGCCCCAATACACGCCAGCCCCAGGGTCCAAATCTACCGAATCATAAAACCAACCTGCGGATAGTACTGCGAGGTTACCATCCACCACTACATCGGTACCATACGAATTACGAGAGGCAAATTGCTTGGCCCACTGAAAAGCCTGGGCATTAATCGGAGTATCACATAAAAAAAGGAGAGAGCTAATGGCAAGAAATATTTTTTTCATAAGGTTGTAGTATTGTTTTGCCCGCTAAAAACACGGCAATCCTATAGTTTATGATGTTAATTGGCGGGGGATAATTTTTGCCCGACAGGACCGAGCGGCGCACCAACGATGACCTAATTCACCCAATTTTTTGCTTCCTGCACCACGTGATGCACAATGGTTTTTACACCATATCTTTTTTGTAAAAAAGCAGCTGTAACATCAGCACTATACACCGATCGATGCTGCCCACCTGTACAACCAAAACTGATGATTAAGTTTTCAAAATCACGGACAAGATAATCTTCTACAGTGATAGAAATTGTACGGTGTACCAAATCCAAAAACTCGTGCATGCGCGTTTCTTCTTGCAGGTATTTTTTTACTGCTTCGTCTCGGCCAGTTTGCTTTTTGTATTCGTCTATTCGGCCTGGGTTGAGAATACCTCGGCAGTCAAAAACAAAACCACCACCATTGCCACTATCATCAGCCGGGATGCCTTGCTTGTAGCTAAAACTATTTATCCGTACCAATAGTTTTTTTTCAGATACATTATTACTCTCGCTCATAATTTTTTATTTATCACCCTGTTCCGATAGCCATCGGAATTGTCGTAGGAAGGGCATGATTTTTTATTGAAATTTTTTAATAAAAACTGGCATAGAAAGTTGTTCTAAAACAATCGTAAGCTCGGGGTAATTCTCCAATTTACTATCGCCTAGCCACTCGGCAATATTTTGTAACCCTAGCGGAATGCTACTTTTAAAATGCTCCTTCCCCTCCACCAAACCGCGCAATCCGTAAGCACCCAGCACTTGCAGTAGGCGCGTAAGCGTAAGCAATTTATAATCGGCTTGCCATTTTTTTTTGTCAAAAATAATACCGCGCTCCGTGGCAATTGGCTCAAAATTGGCTAGGTAAAAATCAACCAATTCTTGCCGCCATTTATGCGGCAGTTGTGCTTTGGCCTGCCATAGCAAGCTTGCTACATCATACATGGGGTGGCCTTGCATGCCGCCCTGAAAATCTATAAATACAGTGCTTCCATTCTCAATCATAATATTGCGCCCTTGGCAATCGCGGTACATAAAAAAAGATTTTTCAGTATCTAATGATTGTGCAAAGTGAACAAACTCGGCTTCTAGTTTTTCATCGTCAAAAACAACGTCTGCTTTCAGCGCAAAATTATTCTTGAAGTAGTGCAGATCATACAATATTTGCTCACTGCCAAAGGTCGGGAGCTCATCAAAAATGGGTTTAAACTTATCATCCTGACCGCACAGTTGAAACTGTATCAATTCTTTCAGCGCTTCTTTATAAACTTCTTCCACCGCCGCAATGTGACCATTTTGAATCAGCACATCTAGCAAGCTTTGTGTGCCCGCATCACTTTGCAGGTACATCGTTTTATCGGCATGTACAGCCAATATTTGCGGCACCAAAATACCGCTCTGCGCAAAATAATTGGCCAACGATATAAAGGTTTCATTCTCACTAATATTCAAACTTTGGGTGGCAATAATGTGCCTCCCTACCCCGTTTTTTATACGATAATAAATACGGTCGCTACCCGCTTGGGCCAGTTGCTCAATATCGACTACCGCCGCTTCGGGGTAAGCCTCTTTGGCAAATTGAAAAACTTCGGCTGTTGATTTTAATTCCATGTGGTTTAAAAAAAATTATCAATATAAAACGCTTTAGGCATATATACTTATTACTCACTACTATCTACTCACTACTCCCTACTAAAAATTACAACCCGTACTGACTTACCAAATAAACCATCATCGACATTGCAATTGTACCCATACAAAGTTCTCGACGATGCACGTTTTCAAACACATCATTAGCACTATGGTGCATATCAAAATATCGATGACCATCTGGAATTAGGCCCATCGTAGGAGTATCAAAAACTTTGTGCAACGGAGTAATATCCACGCCGCCGCCCTCACGCGAAAAATTGTAAATATTATAAGGGTAAAAAAGCTTGCTCCACGATTGTACTTTTTCTTTTTGCGCAGTGCTCATGGTCAAACCAAAACCGTAAGGCGTGGCGCCACCAGCATCACTTTCTATGGCTAAAATGTGATTTTCATTTTTTTCCTGGGCTTGCTCGGCATATTCTTTGGCACCGCGCGCGCCGTTCTCTTCGTTCATCCAAAGCACGGCACGGATGGTTCTTTTTGGCCGAATGCCTAATTTTTTAAACGTACGAATTACATCAATTGCTTCTACCACACCCGCACCGTCATCGTGCGCACCTTCGCCTACATCCCAACTATCGAGATGGCCCCCAAAGCATATAATTTCTTTGGGTATTTGGCTGCCCGTTATTTCGCCCACTACGTTATATGATGTTACATCGGGCAACATTTCGCACGTAGTGCGGATGTACATGGTCGGGTTTTTTTTATTTTCTACTAATTTCTCTAGCGCATCGGCTGTTTGATTGCCCACCGCAATGGCCGGTATTTTAGCGTATTTTTCGTCATAAGATAATACGCCCGTGTGCGGCTCATTATCATCAGCCGAGCTTACTGAGCGAATCACAACCGCCGCCGCACCTTTGCCCGCCGCGCGGCTAGGCGCTGCCCAACGGTAAAAAACGCACGGGCCATAACTGCTAAATGTATTCACATTGGTTTGGTCAAAGCGATAATTGAAAAAAACTATTTTACCCCTCACCGCACTCTCGGGCAAGCGGTCAAATTCGTCAATATCATGCACCATTACAATCTTAGATTTGATGCCCTGATTACCCGTGCCAACCGCATTGCCGAGGCTCGTAATTTTCATTCCGTACTGCTTGCCGCCCACTTCGTAATACGCTTGTTCCTCGCCGCGTACCCAATGTGGTACCATTACGGGCTGCAAATACACGCGGTCGCAACCAGCAGCTTCGAGTGTTTTTTTGCCCCACTCTACTGCTTGTGCTGCTTGTGCAGACCCCGTAAGTCTATGCCCAATATTTTTACATAGCATACGTAAATCTTCGTAACAATCAGCGTTACTCAGCACATGGTTCGAAATTCGTTTGATGGTGATGCTGTCTTGGATTGGATTTTGCGCCAATGCATGGACCGAAATAATTACGAGCAGGGAGGTTAGTATTTTTTTCATATTTGAGAAAGGTAAAAGTACTTCGTTTAAAATTTATAGGAGAGCGGTTTGGCAAATCGTTGGTAAGGCATAAAACCATGGCAGAACTTAGTAATTTTGAATGATGGAGAACTTGTGGAGAGAATTCATTAATACACTGCTAACAAATTCAAAGTGTGTAAATTTTTATAAGGAAGAATCTACAAATTCTACAACGATTGAATATTACAGTTATGTAAACAATCCTGACTCTAAAATTAAAGTTGGATATCTTGATAATGGTCGATTAATCATCTTGCATTATTTTAATAATTCAACACCTGGTTATAATAAAGTGGATATTGAATATTTCAATGAAAACGATTTCAAGGAAAATCCTGAAGACTATGGGGATCCTGGTTTATTATTTAATTCGACTAATTGTCAGGCAGTAGCTGATACTCTTGAAAACGGTGTTAACCGGAGAGGAGATTCAATGGATAAAAGATGACATAGTTCTTAAGTCCTCAGTTTGGGTAATTGATACTGAATTTTATACGAACTATG
>JBBSPP010000107.1:0-8138 GCA_038258625.1 Chitinophagales bacterium | reverse complement strand
TTAACTGAATGAGTTCGGCTTTTTACCTAGCTGGCTAGGTTATGAAGTGGGTCAGTTAGGTTCTGAAGCCCCACCCCCCACTTCGGAAGTGGGGAGGGGGGCTTCCGAAGGGGGGGTACCCACTTCGGAAGGGGGTGCAAAGGCTGATTATTAATACTTTAAATAGTTATATTTTATTATATGTATCTTCCTTTCCTTTGACTAGATTTACTTCACCGCTTTCAAACTCAAATCCATGCTGGTGGCATGGTGAATTAATGCGCCTACCGAAATATAATCTACACCTGTAGCAGCATAACTTTCTATGGTATCCAATTCTATCCCACCGCTGGCTTCAGTTTCGTATTTTTTGTCAATAAGTTTTAGGGCTTCTACAATTTCTGTGGGCGTAAAATTATCCAACATAATTCTATCCACGCCGCCGTGTGCCATTACTTTTTTTACTTCTTCGAGGCTGCCCGTTTCTACTTCAATTTTTATATCTAAGTTTTTTTCTTTTAAATATTCATTGGCTTTGTCAATCGCTTTTTCTATACCGCCACAATAATCAATATGATTATCCTTGAGCATAATCATATCGTACAAACCCATTCTGTGATTGTGCCCACCGCCAATGCGCACCGCTTCTTTCTGAAACCATCGAAACAGCGGAGTGGTTTTGCGCGTGTCCAACAGTTTTGTATTGTAACCATTTACTTTTTCTACATAGGTATTTGTGAGTGATGCAATACCACTCATGCGCTGCATAATATTTAATACAAGCCGCTCGGTAGAAAGTAGCGTGCGCGTTTTTGCTTTTATTCTAAATGCTTCTTCGCCAGCTTTTACTTTGTCGCCATCTTTTTTTGAGAAGGTAATTTCACAATCGGGTTGTACGTAGGTGAAGATTTTCTCGGCAATATCCAAGCCAGCAATAATTCCGTTTTCTTTTATTTTTAAAACGGCTTCATCTTCATTCTCGGCGGGTATGCAGCAGAGGGTGCTGTGGTCGCCGTCGCGAATATCTTCTTCTAATGATAGGCGGATAAACTCGTTTAAGTGCATGGAGGTAAAGGTAATTTTTAGTAGTAAGTAGCAAGTAGTAAGTAGTAAGAATTTTTTCTTGGAACTGCCAAATTTTTCATTTTTATGAAAAAACATTTGGTAGTTCACTTCTTTCAATCGTAATATTGCAATCAAACGATTATAAAAACATGGGCATTACAAAATCTGATATTTTTACCGTTGAGCAGAACACGGTGGCGAACTACGCAAAAGTGCTAGGCCATCCCGCACGCATAGCCATTCTGCAATATCTTATAGAGCGCAGCGAATGTGTATGTGGCGATTTGGTGACCGAAATTGGGCTGGCACAAGCCACTATTTCTCAACACCTAAAAGAACTAAAACAAGCTGAAATAATTACAGGTGAGATAGAAGGCACGAGTGTGTGCTATTGTATAAATGCTACAAAATGGAAAGAGCTCACTGCAATATTCAATGGGTTGTTTGGCTCTCTTAAAAATAAAAAATTCAAATGTTGTTAATCAAATAATCATAAAATTTTAAATAAAAAAAATCATGCAAACAGAAAACGAAATTAAAGAAATGGTGAAACAGAAATACTCTGAAATAGCCCTCCAAGATAAAGACGAAAATGCGGCCTCGTGCTGCGGCGCCTCCGTATGCTCGGATGAGGTGTACAATATTATGACCGACAGCTACGAAGAGCTGCCGGGCTATAACAAAGATGCCGACCTCGGCCTGGGCTGCGGATTGCCCACCGCTTTTGCTAAAATAAAAAATGGCGATACGGTAATAGATTTAGGCTCGGGGGCGGGCAATGATTGTTTTGTGGCGCGCCACGAAACGGGTGCAGAAGGCAAAGTAATTGGTATTGACTTTAGCCCCGCCATGCTAAACAAAGCACGGCAAAATGCAGACAAACGCGGATTTAATAATGTAGAATTTAGAGAAGGTGATATAGAAAATATGCCCGTGGCTGATGCCGTAGCAGATGTAATCGTGAGTAATTGCGTGCTGAATTTAGTACCCAATAAAGGCGCAGTGGTAGCGGATATTTACAGGGTTTTAAAACCTGGAGGTCACTTTAGTATCTCGGATGTAGTGTTAGTTGGTGTAGTAAGCGATGCTTTGCGTAATCAAGCTGAGATGTATGCAGGATGTGTTACGGGCGCAATTCAGCGAGATGATTATCTAAAAATTATTGAAGAAACTGGATTTAAAAATATCACCGTTCAAAAAGAAAAACGCATTGATATTCCAAAAGATATTTTAGAAAAACATGTTTCGGCAGAGGATGCGCAATCATTTTTATCTGGAGAAATTGGTGTGTTTAGCGTAAGTGTTTATGCCGAAAAACCAGCAGAGGAAAAAGCGTGTTGCGGCCCCGATTGTTGTTAGGAAATTTTATGAGTGTATGAAAATATATTTTTTGTAGAGATTTATTTCTATATTAGATGTATGAAATACGCTCTTATTTTCGCCATAATTTTATGTGCACATGCTGCATCTGCTCAAGGTATCGATTTTCAAAAATTAGATTGGGAAACAAATTTAGCCGAAGCAAAAAAATCTGATAAATTAATCTATATCGATTTTTTTACTACGTGGTGTGCGCCTTGTACATATATGGCCAAAAAGTTTTTTATGGATGAAGCAGTGGGAAATTTTTATAATAAAAATTTCTTTTGTCTAAAAATAGATGCGGAGAAAGAAGGTTTGGTATTGGCCAAAAAATATTCGGTAGACGGTTATCCCACCAATTTATTTATAGACCCGGCCAACGAAAAAATAATTTTTAAAACCATAGGAGCACCGTTGGAAAAATCTGGCTTTTTGGAACATGGCGTTACCGCCCTCAAAGAAAAAAATGACGACATGACACTGCCAGACTACGAAAAAAAACTAGCCAGCGGTGCAAATGACAAAGAATTTCTGTTGCGCTACATCGAAAAATTAGCGAGGTTAGATTTGCCCAATCAAAAGCCATTGGATATTTACAGTTCAAAATATTTTAAAAAAATTATTGATTCAACAGAAATTATTTTTATGAAACAATACCTAAAAAGTATTGACAACAAAACATTTGATGTTTACGCTGCCAACCAAAAAACCTATAATGATTACCATGATGCGAAAGGCTACAAAAGCCGCTGGAGCGACGAGCTATCGTCCAAGTTGTACTACACCAATCAAATAGCGATACAAGATAAAGACGAAACCCTCTTTAAAAAATGCATTCAAACTGCCGAAAAATTATTGCCTCCGTATGATAAGTTGGAGCAAACCTATTACCTCAAAGGAAGTTATTACGAAGCGCATGACTCTGTAAAAAAAGTAGAAAATGAATACAACTATGGAACTTCGTTGATGAGTATTGAGCCGAATTATTACACCGAAAAAAATAAAGAATTGTTAGCCTCCGTGATGATGCAATTAGAAATGCAAAGCCAAAGTTGGCCCGATGAGAGAAAAGCAAAACTAGATAGTTTTAAAATTGCCTTTGCCAATAATACCGAGCACAGCCACCGCATGACCATGATTGCTTCGCAACATTTAAACACACAGGCTTGGAATGTTTTTGAAACTAAAGACAACAAGCGTTACCTACAAGCATTGGCCTGGGCTAAAAAAGGATATGAGCAAGCAAAAGAAATTAGCCAAGGCGAAACGGCAGTGGCGGATACCTACGCCAATTTGTTATTTGTAACTGGTAATAAAAAGAAAGCGATAGAAGTAGAAAAAGCCGCAATAGCAAAAGCTAAAGAGCTTGGCGACGAGAGCGCTGGTTATGACGAGACGTTAGAAATGTTTGAAAAAAATTAATAACACTTAAAATAATCAAACGGCTCCAAACAATCCTCGCATTTATAAAGTGCTTTGCAAGATGTAGAACCAAACTGAGAAATCAGTTTGGTTTTTTTTGATTCGCAATGTGGGCAGGGAACAATTGCATCTTCTTCCAAGGGATTATTTTTTTGTTGATATTGCGGTGGGGCGATACCAAATTCTTTAAGCTTTCGTTTGCCGTTTTCGCTCATCCAATCGGTGGTCCATGGTGGCGAAAGTGTTTCGGTTACCGTTACATTTTTTATACCTTGGGCAAGAAGTTCAAATTTTATATTGGCGGCAATTGTATTCATGGCTGGGCAGCCTGAGTAAGTAGGCGTAATTTTTACTGCTACTGCATTATTTTTTTCGTCAACCAATACTTCGCGTATAATGCCTAGGTCAATCACATTTAGCACCGGCACTTCGGGATCGCACACATTTTCGAGATAAGCGAATACTTCTTTTTCGTTTACCATTCGCTGTTTGGGTATGCGCGTTGCACAAATTGTAGCTCGGCCAGTATGAAGCCTAAATGCTCGCTGTGCTTTCCAATTTTACCCCCGCTATGATGCCATGGCCCAGTGGTATCAGTAATTGTAAGTCGAGCTTCTGCCAATGTTTCGTTGATACTTTTTTCCCACAGCGTTTTTATTTCATCAAGATTTGGAGAAATTCCTTTTTCTTGCATTTCTTTTTCCAAGTCTGTAGGTTTAAAAAGTTCGCCCGTATAATCCCAAAATTGGTTCAAGCCATCTTGCATTTTTTGCTTGCTTACTTCGGTACCATCTCCCAGTTTTATCACCCAACCGCTACTAAACCGTTTGTGATACGTTGCTTCTTTTAATGATTTTGCGGCTATGGCGGCTATGCGTTCGTTGCTACTTTTTTGCAAGGCGGAGTAATAATAAAATTGAAAACAATCAAAATAAAAACTACGCGCAATGGTATCGGCAAAATTTCCGTTGGGCTGTTCTACCAAAATTACGTTTTTGAATTTCAGTACATCGCGCAGGTATGGGTAGCTGTCTTCGGTTTTATCTCCGCCTTCAATTTCGGCCGCGTATTGATAAAAACTACGCGCTGCGCCCATACTATCTAGCGCAATATTACTCAGTGCCATATCCACTTCTAGCTCGGGGCCGTGGCCGGTCCACTCACTAAGGCGGTGGCCATAAATCAACGAATTGTCTGCCAATTGCAGCAGGTAGCTTACTAATTTATCTGTCATTACATGTGTTTTAGTTTGTCGGGCAATTCATAAAAAGTGGGATGCCGATACACTTTATCGTTGCTTGGGTCATACAGACTTTCGGCTTCGTCGGGGTTGGAGGCGTGGATGTATTTGCTCTCCACCACCCACATGCTGATGCCCTCTTGCCGGCGGGTGTAAACGTCTCGTGCATTTTCCATTGCCATTTCGGCATCAGTAGCGTGTAGGCTGCCCACGTGTTTATGATCTAGCCCTGCTTTGCTTCTTATAAAAACCTCCCATAAAGGCCATTCGCTTTTATCCATGTTCACAAATATAAACGCCACGAGTGGCAAATGTCAAAAAATCAAATTCCAAATGTCAAAGGATTAATTTTTTTTCTTTTAGAGCGATGCCGGTAAACAAATTCCAAATAGCTTGCTCGACTATTTTTTGCCTGGTCAAAAATCAAATTCCAAAACTTCATTTTGAAGAGAAGTTATAAGATTTAAAAAGTGAAAAGTACTTGTGTAAAAATGATTTGGATTACACCGTAGCCGTAGCGGTGTGAATAGCGTCTGCCATTTCTTTAATGAGTGCGGCATTTTTTTCAATGGCATTGCCCACTACAATAACATCGGCGCCGGCCTTGCAATTGTTGTATGCTTTTTCGGGTGTCAAAATACCGCCACCTACGATGATAGGTAGCGATACATTTTCTGCTACGCTTTTTATCATTTTGGTACTAATAGGAATTCGCGCGCCCGATCCTGCATCCATATAGATAATATTTTTGCCCTGAAACTCGCCTGCCATAGCGGTGCAAACTGCAATGTCCGCCTTGTCATGTGGTACGGGGGCGGAGTTGCTCATGTACGATACTGTGGTGGGTGCGCCACCATCAACAACTATGTATCCTGTAGAAATTATTTCTAAACCACTATCGCGCACAATGGGTGCTGATACTACATGAGCACCAATTAAAAGTTCCGGGTTGCGGCCGGATATTAAGGAAAGGTATAAAAGTGCATCAGCTTCTTTGCTTACTTGCGACGGGCTGCCAGGGAAAAGGGATACAGGAATATCGCTATTTTGTTTGAACCGAATAATACATTTATCTAAATGATTGCTCGTCATAAGGCTGCCACCAATAAAAAGATAATCGACCTCGGCATTGTTACACTGATGGGCAATTTGCTCAATTTGTTTCAGTGAAACACTATCTGGATCGACCAATACAGCAAAGCCTTTTTGCTTTTTCTGTTTTAACTCTACCAAACTTTTATGAATAGCTCCTCGGTACATTTTTTAGTGCAAACAAATATATTGCTTTTATTGTGAAACCATAAAAATACGCTTACAGAGTTCATAATTTTTGGGTGGTGCTACTTTTTTTAAAAACCAACCGAGCATGATATTATGGATGAAAAAATAAATTATATACTTCCACTGCGCACTTTGTATGGTACTAATTCTTTAGCATTTATCTTCGCCCACCATGCAATCAGCACTCCATATTTACAATACGCATAGCCGAAAAAAAGAAAAATTTGAACCACTACAGGCTCCCAATGTTGGGCTGTACGTATGTGGGCCAACCGTTTATAATGAGCCGCACATTGGAAATGTACGTACCTTTTGCAGCTTTGATATGATATACCGTTACCTAAAACACCTTGGCTATAACGTGCGGTATGTACGAAACATTACCGATGCGGGCCACCTCACCAACGAGCGCGGCGAGGGTGTAAACCGTATGGAAAGCCAAGCGAAACTAGAGAGCCTTGAGCCTATGGAAATAGTACAGAAGTACACCGTCAATTTTCACGACATCATGAGTTTATTCAACGCGCTGCCGCCTACTATTGAGCCTACTGCTACTGGGCATATTATAGAGCAGATAGAAATGATAGAGCTTTTGCTAAAAAAAGGTTTCGCTTACGAAGTGGACGGCTCGGTATATTTTGATGTATCAAAATACAATGAAACCTATCCCTACGGCGAACTATCAGGCCGAAAAATTGACGAACTAATGGCGGGCTACCGCGACCTTGACGGACAAAGTGAAAAGCGCAATAGTATTGATTTTGCACTATGGAAAAAAGCCAGTCCCGAGCATATTATGCAGTGGCGCAGCCCGTGGGGCATGGGTTTCCCGGGGTGGCATTTGGAGTGTAGCGTGATGAGCACAAAATATCTTGGTCAACAATTTGATATTCATGGCGGGGGTATGGATCTAAAATTTCCGCATCACGAGTGTGAGATAGCGCAGAACAAAGGCTGTTACAACGAGGGCGGCGCGCGCTATTGGATGCACACCAACATGCTGAATTTTAACGGTCAAAAAATGAGCAAAAGCCTGGGCAATGCTATTTTACCCATCGAGTTTGTAGAAGGTAGCCATCAACTTTTGGACAAAGGTTACGACCCTAGTGTGATTCGTTTATTATTTTATCAAACACACTATAGCAGCGAAAGCGATATAACTGTAAAAGGTCTGCAAGATGCCGAGAAAGCGTGGAAGACATTGTTTGATGCGAAAGATATACTCGCTACTTTGGAAGGTACCGCGCAACAAGAAACTGAAACTTCTAAAAAAATCATGGCGCTCTGCACGGCCTGTACCGATAGCATGAATGATGATTTTAATACCGCCAAAGTGCTCGCTAATCTTTTTGAACTTAGCGGAATTATTAATAGTATTAAAGGCGGCCAACTGCTCGCTACCGATATTCAAGCCGCAGATATTGCGCTGATGAGCCAAACGTTTGAAAACTTTTTAGTCAACATTTTTGGACTAAAAGCACCTAATGCTGTGGGTGCAACTAGCAATGAAAAAATGGACGACGTAATGAACGTAATTATTTCCCTACGCGCCCAAGCCCGCGAAAATAAAGACTGGGCCACCAGTGATAAAATACGCGAAGCCCTACAAGCCGCCGGCATCCAACTTAAGGATGGGAAGGATGGGGTGGTTAGTTATGAAATTAGTTGATAGGTGATAAGGAACTGTAACGCTTACTAACGAAGCGGCTGATTAATTATTTTTCATTTATAATGTCAATTAAACATAGAATACTAGCTGTGTATTTAAAGAAACATTTTTCACTTATAT
>JBBSPP010000106.1:0-8168 GCA_038258625.1 Chitinophagales bacterium | reverse complement strand
CGATTTCAAGATAGTCGCAATTAGGAATTTGGCTAGCTATTTTTTTTAGTACCGCCAAGTCCATGGGTAAGGAGGTTCCATGCAAGGCTGAATAATTGTGAATTGTCTCTTTAAAATCAGGAAATAAATCAATTACATCAATCGTTGGGAGTCGCTTTGACGGTAATAACGTTTCGAGTTTTTTACCATAGCTTTTATCACTATAATAATCAGAAAGTTTTGAGTGCATTTTTTGGTCAAAAATACTCGTGAAAAAAATGTACCCAGATTTCAGAAATGTTTTTAAGTTGTGGAGCATATTGAGCGCGCAAATCTAATCCAATAAATGAATTCTCTAAGACCTAACTAAAAATATTATTAAGTATGGATATTTTCTACAGGGATTTTTTTTTAGTTACCGCATTATTTTTCAAAATATATTGCTCACCACTTTCTTCGCAAACGGCTTTGCCATCGGCATCAAAAACTAACCGATGGCCATACTCACTCATCCAGCCAATTTGCTTGGCAGGATTGCCTACTACCAGTGCATAGGCAGGTACTTCTTTGGTAACCACCGCACCTGCACCAATAAATGCAAATGCGCCAATATTATGGCCGCAAACAATTGTGGCATTGGCGCCTATACTCGCTCCTTTTCCAACATGGGTTTTTTCGTATTGCCCTCGGCGATTTACACCACTGCGTGGGTTCATTACATTGGTAAACACACAACTCGGCCCAAGGAAAACATCATCATCGCAAGTAACGCCCGTATAGATAGAAACGTTGTTTTGCACCTTTACATTATTACCCAAAACCACTTCGGGCGATACAACTACATTTTGTCCGAAGTTACAGTTTTCACCAATAGTACAATTGGACATTACATGGCTAAAGTGCCAAATTTTTGTGCCGGCGCCAATGTTGCAGTTGTCGTCTATTACGGCGGTTTCGTGAGCGAAATAATCCATTTTATTATTTTTTATCTTACAAATCTTGCTGGGTTTCCTACGTATAATCCTTTTTGATTTAGGTCATTTATTACTACAGTGCCGCCGCCAGTTTGTACTTCGTTGGCAATGTCAATGTTATCTATTACGGTGGTATTAATTCCCAAGTTGCAGCATGCACCAATTTGTATAAAGCCAGCCAAACTTACCGCTGGCGACAAAAACGTATGGCTTCCAATAGAGGAATCGTGCGCTATGGTACAGGCTGTGTTTAGTAAAATATTGTCTTTGAGCTCGGCATTCATATCAAGTACGCAGCCAGGTAATAATACATTTCCTACACCTATTTTTACCGAAGGATCTATGTAACACGATGAATGAATTAGGTTAGCAAAAGGTATTTTTCCTTGCAGGTCAATGAATAGTTTTTTTCTGAAATCGAAATGTTTGTAGCCAATCCCTATCAATACATAGTCAAAAAGTTGCTCGTCAAAATGTAGCTGTATGTCTTTGATACTGCCGCGGATGCTATGCCCTTGCACAACAGTATCGGCATCTTTGGTATCGTCAAAAAAACCGTACACTTCAAACTGTTTATCGGTCACTGCATGATGTGCAATTAGCTGCCCCAAGTCACCGCTTCCTATTATGGCAAGTTTTTTCATGCTAATTCGGCTAAATTTCTGATGATATAATCTGCGTTTGGATAAATATTATCTCGGTCTATTAATTTGTACTGCATGCCCAATTCTTTGGCAGGGAGCACATCAAGTTTTAAGGAGTCGCCGACGTACATAATATTCTCCGCTTGCAAACCAATTTTTTCTATAGCAATTTTAAAAAAATCGGTTGACGGTTTTTGCACGCCTTCTGTTTCGGATACAAAAATGTTTTTAAAATTCACATTCAAATGCTCGGCTATAAGTGCGGGCAATGTTGATTTAAAGTTTGACAAAATTCCTATGGGCACATTCAAATCGTATAGGCTTTTGGTGTCTTCAAATTTTTCCCACGGCAAATAGGTACAGGCTTCAAAAATTTGAGTGAGTAATTTTTCTTCGGGAATTATGCCAAAAGTTTTTAAAACCTCAGCATTAAAGTAATGGTAGAAGGCGCTATCCGTCCGATCGGGGAATTGTATAATTTCTGATACTAATTTATGATTGGCTTTGAGGGTTTTAATGTCAATGTCAAAATCATTTTCTTTCAAAACTGCCATCCACTTTTGCCACAACGCTGGTTTATGAATCAGCGTATTCGAAGCATCAAATAATATGTAGTCTGCGCGCATCATTTAATAAATATATGGATTACTGTTTTTGTTTAGTTGCGCACCAAAATCTTCTGCCTCGGGATAAATTACGTCCATCAATATTCTGGTAGCCAAGCCTTTTTTGATATTTACGGGGCTGAGTGGTGTATTAAATAAATACTCTTCACAGGTATAACGCACATCTTCAAACCCAAATTGGCTGCGGATAGAATTGGTGCCCGAAATTCTACAATTTATTTCAAACGGATGAATTTTTCCTTTTTCATCAACAATAGATTGTAAGTTGGCAGCGCCCCGAATGTTGCTGTGTTTTATAATTTGTAAAATAATTTTTCGGCAGGCATCGTCAAACTCGTGGGTTACAATACAGTTTTGCGTAGCACCATTTTCTAACCATCGTTCAAAGGTTATCATGCCGTGTAGCTCGTTAGATTTTGTAATATAAAAACCGGTTGTAATTTCTTTACCGCGCTTTAAATCTTGTATCATATACTCCTCGTCGCTGAAGTGTTTCCACTCCGTAGGGTTTATAATTAAGCCTCGTGAACCACGGCCTTTGCGCGGTTTGGCAATGCACTCGGCAAACTGCCCATTATATTCGGAAGGCAAAAATGCTTTTGCAAAAGCTATCTCGTGTCGCTCGTGATGTACGTAGCTCAAATATTTATCGAGGTAAATTTCGGTGGTTTGCGGTGCGGAACATACTACGGTACAATTCAGTTGCACTTTATGTTTTGACAGATAATAAACTTCGTAATCGGTAGCGGGAATTATTAAGTCAATCCCTTCGGTCTCAACTATTTTTTTTACTTCTTCAATATAGTTTTCGTCATAGGCAAAGGGCAATAAAAATACTTTATCGCACAAATGATTGCCTGCAGAAAAATCTAAAACATTGGAGCCATACACAATTAAATCTTTATTTACCGACCGTAAATTTCGAATAATTCCCTGGCCTACATTGCCACCAATTCCTGTTACTAAAACTTTTTTACTCATCAGTACTATCTATTAATTCTTCGAGTCCTTTTTCTAAATTATAGCCAAAAGTATAGTTTAATTTATGAAGCGTTGTGGTATTGTCATAGCTAAATGATTTTGCCGAATCTTCGCCTTGGAATGCAATTTCTACATCCTTCAAGTTATTTTGAATAATAGTTGCCACTTCTAAATTAGAAAAACTTTGCGCCGCCGTTCCTAAATAAATTTCGTTGGTGGTAGTTTTTGCGGCCTGCATCAAAAACAGCGCCGCATCGCAGGCATGGATATAATTTTGGGTGCGGCTACCATCACCATAGAGAGTAATTAGACCAGTCTGTCTTGCATTTTTTATTAGTGCGGGCAGCATCGTTTTATCAGTCATTCCCTTGCCGTAAATTGATGAAAACCGAACAATAGAAAAATGTTTTTGTTGCTGAATAATTTCTTCAGCTTGTAATTTTGATAGTCCGTATAAAGTTTCGGGAGTGGGAACAGCGGCTTCTGTAATAGCATTGCTCGATGCTCCATAAACCGAAACGCTGGAAGCCAACACCATTTTTGCATCAGGGTATAGCGCACTAATTTGTTCTACCGGTGCTACATTTTGCAAATAAAATTTTTCGCTTGGCTCGTTCATTTTTCCATAGGGGATGTATGAGTTCAGAAAATAGATGGTTGAGATTTCTTCTTTTCTATCAGTTACAGCTGCGTAAGGTAAAATACGCTCGAATAAGCTGGCATCAATTTTATTGATATTGGAATTGTAAACTCCAATAATTTTTTGATTTTCATTGTGCAATAGCCTCGCTAAATAACTTCCTAAAAAGCTATTGGCTCCAACAATTAATGAAAATTTTTCTTTCAATAATTTACGGTTTTTATTAGTCTACCAAACTTTTAAGATATTGACCATACCCACTTTTAATAAGCAGGTTGGCTTGTTCCAACAGTTGTTCTTTACTTATATAACCCATGTGGTAAGCAATTTCTTCTATGCAACCAATCTTAGTGCCTTGTCGTTTTTCTATTACGCGTACAAATTCGCTGGCATCGCTGAGGCTATCAAAAGTACCTGTGTCTAGCCATGCGGTGTGCCGGTTGAGGATGGCTACCTTTAGTTTTTTACGGTTTAGGTATTCAATGTTTACATCGGTTATTTCGTACTCGCCACGAGGTGATGGTTTTAGATCACGGGCAATTTGTACTACATCATTATCATAAAAATAAAGACCCGGCACCGCGTACTTTGATTTTGGTTTTTCGGGTTTTTCTTCTAGGCTGATGGCATTATTGTCTTTATCAAATTCAACCACACCATAGCGCTCTGGGTCGCTGACGGGGTATGCAAAAACATAAGCGCCGTCCACATCATTCAGGCTTTCTAATTTTCTGCCTAAGCCACTACCATAAAAAATATTATCGCCCAAGACGAGAGCAACTTTTTCTTTTCCTATGAAGTCGGCACCTATTACGAAAGCTTGGGCTAGTCCGTTGGGAACTTCTTGTTTGGCGTATTGGATGTTGCAGCCAATTTCCGTGCCGTCGCCAAGTAATCTTTTAAACTGATCGCTATCCTCGGGAGTTGTAATAATTAAAATATCTTTTATACCCGCCATCATCAAAACTGAAAGCGGATAATAAATCATTGGCTTATCATAGATAGGCATCAATTGTTTAGAAATGCCTTTTGTTATGGGATAAAGACGCGTACCAGAGCCTCCGGCTAATATTATTCCTTTCATAATTATTTATACATTGTTTGGTAATACTTGGAGTAATCTCCGCTAGTTACATTCTCTAACCATTCTTTATTATCAAAGTACCAATCTATGGTTTTGGACAAGCCTTCTTCAAAAGTAACCGAAGGAACCCATCCCAATTCTTTTTGAATTTTTGTTGCATCAATCGCATAACGTAAATCGTGACCAGCACGGTCAGTTACAAAAGTGATTAGTTTTTGGCTTGTGCCTATTTCTTTACCAAGTTTTTTGTCCATTTGGTCGCATAGTAATCTGATTAAATCAATATTCGTCCATTCATTATGGCCGCCAATATTATATGTTTCGCCGTCTTTTCCTTTGTGCAAAATATCTTCTATGGCTCTAGCGTGGTCTTCTACAAATAACCAATCGCGTACGTTTTCGCCTTTGCCATAAATAGGAAGTTCTTTGCCTTGCAAAATATTATTTAAACAAAGCGGAATCAATTTTTCGGGAAAATGATTTGGCCCATAATTGTTAGAACAATTACTAATTACCACTGGCATATTATAAGTATGAAAAAAAGCGCGCACCAAATGATCGCTACTGGCCTTGCTGGCAGAGTAGGGGCTGCGTGGGTCATAAGCCGTGTCTTCGTAAAAAAAGCCAGTTTCGCCCAGCGAGCCATACACTTCATCTGTAGAAATGTGATAGAATTTTTTATCATCATAATTTCCAGCCCAAGCTTCTTTGGCAGCCAAAAGCAAATTCCCAGTACCCATTACATTGGTTTCTACAAAAGCGAGTGGGTTGGTAATGCTGCGGTCTACATGACTTTCGGCGGCTAGGTGTACTACGTGGGTGATTTCTTTTTCTCTAAAAATATGAGCAACTAGCTCTTTATCACAAATGTCGCCTTTTATAAATGTATAGTTTTCTGCATTTTCTATATCGCGCAGGTTTTCGAGATTGCCAGCGTAGGTGAGGGCATCCAAGTTATAGATTTTATATTCTGGGTATTTGGTAACCAATCGCCGCACCACGTGCGAACCGATGAAACCCGCGCCTCCTGTAATTAGTATGTTCATAATTTTTGAGTTTGCAAAGCTAATGAAGCGCGGTATTATTTCAGGGTCATCCTTGGCAAAGTTTGAAAAGAGCATTTCATACTGTACTAGATTTTTAAAATGACCATTTTGTTGACGTCAACAAAATGGTAAGTTGGGCAGTAGTTAATGACTTTGACATTTGACATTTGAATATTGGAATTTTCAACTTTGCCGCTTTACATTTGCGCCCGAATTGAAAGACCTCACTGTGAGAAAACAACTTTTTATTACCATATTCAGTCTTTTTGCGTTGCTTAGCTTACCAATGGTTAGTATGGCACACGAACCCGAAGACCAAGCCCATGGCGAACACGCCGTAGCCGGGGAAGGCAAGTTAGATATTAAAGGCGAAATTTTTGGTCACATACGCGATGCGCATGATTGGCACATTACAAGCTTTGGTGGCAATCATGTTACCATTCCGTTGCCTGTAATGATTTACAGCCCTACTAAGGGTTTCGACATGTTTATGTCATCCAGTTTTCATCACGGCGAAGTAGAGCACAATGGTTATATGCTCGATCATCACACCGGCAAAATTGCCGCTACGGATGGTAGCGACCTATACGATATTTCTATTACCAAGAATGTAGTGTCCATGCTACTATCTATTATACTGATGCTTTTCTTGTTTACTCGAATTGCTAAAAAATACAAAAGTGGTATTGGCCGTACAAGCGCACCCACTGGTTTGCAAAATGGAGTAGAAGCTACAATAGGTTTTATTACTGACTCCGTGGCGATTCCTAATATGGGCAAAGACAAGTACATGAAGTACATGCCTTTTCTACTTACGATTTTCTTTTTTATATGGGTTAATAATATGTTCGGTATGATTCCTTTTCCTCCAGGGTCGGTAAATTTGACGGGGAATATTGCAGTTACCCTTGTGCTAGCATTGATTTTCTTTGTAATTATGTTGGCTAATTCTAACAAACATTTTTGGGGACACATGTTTAACCCACCGGGTGTTCCGTTGGCTATCAAATTTATTTTGGTACCGATAGAAATTATTTCAAACTTAGTGATCAAACCAGCGGCATTAGCCATTCGTTTGTTCGCTAATATTTTTGCAGGACACACTATTATATTGAGTGTGATTTTGCTAATCTTCATTTTTGGCTCGTTGAGTTCAGTGGCCGGTATTGCATTTATACCTGTGTCTATTGGCTTTACGGTCTTTATGTTTTTCTTGGAGTTGCTAGTGGCAGCTATCCAAGCGTTTATATTTACTAACCTTGCGGCTGTATTTATCGGTCAAGCTATCGAAGAGCCGCATCATTAATTTGTTCACTTTTTAAATTCAATATATATATGTCAGTACTAACAGTTTTATTAGAAGGAATCGCTTCAGCAGGTGGCGCAATAGGTGCAGGAATTGCAGCTTTGGGTGCCGGTGTTGGTGTAGGTCAGATTGGTAAAGGTGCGTTGGAAGCTATGGCTCGCCAACCCGAAGTATCAGGAGATTTGCGTTCTAACATGATTCTTGCAGCTGCATTGGTTGAGGGTGTTGCCCTTTTCGGTGTAATTGCAGGTATCCTAGCAATCGTTCTTTAATCGTACGTAGTGCTACCACGCTATGGCGTGGCTAACACACAAACTATTTACTGCGCTCAACGCAAAGGGCCACGAGCGCAGTAATTTTTAAATTTAAAAATTGTAACGTCTTTTCTTCCTTCGGCTAAAAAAGACTTTGCCACAAATAAAAAAAATAAACATTAAGCATTAAACATTTAAAAAAATGGGAATATTACTACCAGAATTTGGCTTGTTTTTTTGGACGCTTGTAGCGTTTCTTATCTTCTTTTTCTTGTTGAAAAAATTTGCTTGGGGACCAATCCTCGAAGCACTCAACGAGCGCGAAGGCAACATTGCCGAGAGCATTGCTAGCGCTGAGCGTGTAAAAAAAGAAATGGCGCTGATGACTGCCGAAAACGAAAAAGTATTGAACGAAGCGCGTGCAGAACGTTCGCAAATAATGCGTGAAGCAAAAGAAGCGAAAGATAAAATTGTAAACGATGCGAAAGATGAAGCAAAGGCAGCGGCTAACAAAATAATTAGCGATGCTCGCCAGCAAATACAAAACGAAAAATTGGCCGCACTTACCGAGGTAAAAAACCAAGTAGGAAACCTAGTAATAGAAGTAAGCGAAAAGGTATTGCGCAGCGAATTG
>JBBSPP010000105.1:0-8171 GCA_038258625.1 Chitinophagales bacterium | reverse complement strand
GCTGTTCGTGCTTCATTTACCAACTGTGTGTTTGCTAACAACAGTTCAGCAAATGGGGGAGCATCCTATTTTGGAGGTGATTTATCCTTGTTTTCTAATTGTATATTTTATGGCAATACGGCTAGTTCGGAAGGAGGTGCCTTACACCTTAACAATTCTCAGTCCAGATATAAAAACGTCACTTTTTATGCTAATAACTGCAATGATGGAAGTGCGATATATCATTTTGCTACTAACAGTAATCTGAGCCCAAAATTTGATAACTCTATACTGTACGGAAATACAGGAACCAATGGTGCCATTGTCAGCAATTTGCCAGCATCCGTTTTAATCAACCATACGCTTACACAAGATAGTGTTTATACTGGCACTGGGAATATAAGTACCAACCCATTATTTACCAATCAGGCAAACCCAATTGGTACAGATAATATTTGGGGCACCACAGATGATGGATTGCAACTTACCAATTGCAGCCCGGCGGTTAATGCGGGCATCAATGATTCTGTATTGACAAACATTACAATTGATATTGCAGGCACAAGCAGAATAAAAGCCAGCATGGTAGATATGGGCGCTTATGAAACAAACTTTAAGGGCGCAGATAGTACCGCCAATATTGTAATGGCCAATAGTGCGGTGATGCTTTCGCAAACCGATACGGTTTATTACGCTAATACATGCGATAGTTTAATTGCCAAAGTAGAAAGCATAGGCGCAAATCCTGTAACAGGAAATGTAACTGCAACAGTTTGGATAGATGCTACACAGCAAAATGCTTTTGTGAAAAGACATTATGAAATAACGCCCGATAGCCATGCCAGCACAGCTACTGGAAAAGTAACCTTGTATTTTACCCAAAGCGAGTTTAATGATTTTAATACAGTAAACGTTTTACAATTACCAACCAATGCTTTGGACGCGGCAGGGAAAGCAAACTTGCTATTAGAAAAATTAAACGGCACGAGCAACAATGGCAGTGGCGATATTAGCAGTTATACAAACGGAAGCACAACGGTGAATCCTGCGGATAATAATATAGTTTGGAATAGTACGCGCCAACGCTGGGAAGTAAGTTTTGATGTAACGGGCTTTAGTGGCTTTTTTGTGAAAACGAGTAGTACGCCTTTGCCTATTGAGCTTTTATCTTTCACGGTTACGAAAAAAGCAACAACAGATTTGCTGGAATGGACAACAGCAAGCGAAATTAATAACAGTCATTTTAATGTGCAACGTGCTGAAAATGCAGTTGATTTTGAAACCTTAGGAAAAGTAAATTCCAAAGCGGCGAATGGAATTTCAGGCACTGAAATTGATTATTCTTTCATTGACGAAAATCCGCTTATCGGCGATAATTTTTATCGCTTGCAGCAAGTAGATATTGATGGGAATAAAACTTTTTCAAAAGTCATAAATATTATTTGGACGGATAAAAACAATGCCGTGAGCATTTATCCAAACCCTACCAAAGATAATTTTAAGGTTGATTTTAGCACTGAAAAAGCATGTAAGATAGAATTAAAATTATACGATATGAGCGGGCGAGTAGTAAAATCTATTTTGTCAAAATCCCAGGAGGGAGAAAATCAATTTCAAATTTCACTGATCGAATTGGCAAGTGGAATTTATAATTTCCAGCTATTGAAAAATGGTGAAAGCATTTATCATGTAAAGCTGAGGAAAGAATAACAGGGCAAGCCAGACATCCCTCGAGCAGGAGAGCTTCTCGCTCTTCTACATTTTGTAGGAGCGTTATAGCTATAATTGATATTCCAAACATTTTCCTTTAATCAATTTTATAAAAATTATTTCTAATGAAAAATTTTAATTTTTGGCTTCCTGCCGCCGAGGGATTGTTCCAAAAAAATACGCGAAGAAGAAACGGCCATTCGTACAAATCGGGCCGCGCATACTGCTGAGTTGTTGAAACGTGTTTTCGCGAATGCAGGCATATAATTTACAAAAAAAAATATTAATTAGTAAAGAAGCTCGCTGTTGTGAGCTTTTTTTAGGTTGCAAATCTATTTTTAACTGTGAAATCCGAATTGGTAGAAGTTTAGTCCGAAATCTAGAACAACTAAAATTTTGATAAAGTAGCACTTTAAAAATAATGAGGACATAATTTAATATACTTTGGCTTTAAATTATTTAGTAAAAAATGAAGAAGGCAATTTTATTTACAATACTGGCAAGTACTGCAATGACTTACACTGCTCAGGCGCAGTTTCTCTCTAAAGTAAAAAATATTATAAACTCGGCATCAACAACAGGATTGAGTAATCAAGATGCCGCAGCAGGTATCAAGCAAGCGTTGGAAAATGGGGTGCTGAACGGTACCAATTTTCTGGGAAAACCAAATGGCTTTTTGGGCAATGCAGCGTACAAAATTTTTATGCCACAAGAAGTACAAAACGTAGAACAAAAAATTAGGAACAACCCAATTGCAAATGCATTGGCCGGCGCGTACATGGACAAAGTAGTAACGGCCATGAACCGTGGCGCCGAAAAAGCAATGGCTCAAGCAACACCAATTTTTGTAAATGCCATCCGCTCACTTACCATTACCGATGCTGTAAATATTGTAACCGGTCGAGATGGCGGTGCTACCGATTTTTTGAAACGTACGACATTGGCACAGCTTACTGCAAAGTTTAATCCAGTAATCGGAAATTCGTTAAACCAAGTTGGCGTGCAGGATCCTTGGAATAAAGTATCGTCGGCCTATAATATGGTGGCAGGTAAAAATATAAATACTGATTTGACAGCTTACGTGACAGAGCGAGCTACCGAGGGATTGTTTAAAAAAATACGCGAAGAAGAAACGGCCATTCGTACAAACCCCGCCGCGCGTACGACTGATTTGTTGAAGCGCGTATTTGCAAAGGCTGGCAAATAAGTTTGACAGAAAACAGCACGAAATTATAAGAGTGCCGAAGGGCATTCTTTTTTTTTAGTAAAAATATTTTGGAAAATTCCTTAGTTTGTTTTCAATTATTTATACCTGTTTTTTTTGAATAGAACCATTTACTAATACAAAAAATACTAACGACTAGCTACTTACTACTACCGAGTAAAATTTACATTTGCCATATCAAAAATCAAAACGAAATATTAGCCTCGGCAAAAAAAACAATTCAGGTTGAAGCAAAAGCAATTCAATTTTTGGAAAATTTGCTGACCGAAAGTTTTGCGCAGGCCGTGGAAAATATTCATCATAGCAACGGTAGATTAATAATTAGCGGTATTGGAAAAAGCGCCAACATCGCACAAAAACTGGTAGCCACATTTAATAGCACAGGCTCGCCTGCCATTTTTATGCACGCCGCAGATGCTATCCACGGAGATTTAGGCATGATGCTGCCAGATGATATTTCGATGTTGATTTCAAAAAGTGGAGAGAGCGAAGAGGTAAAAGTGTTGATTCCTTTAATAAAAAACTTTGGAAATAAAATTATTGCCCTTTGCGGAAATGAACATTCTTTCCTTGCGAAGCAGGCAGATTTTTTTATAAACTGTACGGTAGCCGAAGAAGCTTGTCCTAACAACCTAGCACCAACATCGAGCACCACAGCACAGCTTGTAATGGGCGATGCGCTGGCCGTTGCGTTGTTAGAATTAAAAGGATTTACGCCAAGTGATTTTGCTCGGTTTCATCCAGGGGGCGCGTTGGGCAAACAGCTTTATTTATTAGTAGATAATTTGTGTACGCCACATCTAAAACCACAAGTAGAAAATACAGCCAACATCAAAGAAGTGATTTTAGAAATTACTTCCAAGCGTTTAGGGGCGACGGCCGTTTTGGAAAATGACAAACTGGTGGGAATGATAACCGATGGCGACATAAGGCGTATGATAGAAAAAAATGTTGACCCGATAGCTATCGGGTTTAATTCGTTGACTGCAAGCGATATTATGAATGCCACACCCAAAATTATTGACGTGGGATCAAAAGCAGTTGAAGGACTTACGCTAATGCGCGCCAATAATATTTCGCAACTTATAGTTATGAAAGGGAATGAATATTTCGGCATGTTTCATATTCATGATTTAGTACGTGAGGGCATTGTGTAATTTTTTTCTTTTCAATAAGAAAAACGTGGGCGTACCTGAAATATTATTTTTTTTAAAATAACGAATTCAAGAAAAAAATTGCTGCACAAATTTTTTGGTATTTGACCAACAGAATTAGCCATATTTTGTTCTCCTTAAACTGGCATACTAGTTGTGAAAAATTAATGAGCAACAAAAGGTAAGAACACATACAAATTGAGGGGAAGCACCTATTGTACAACATCATAATTATCTACATCTTTGATGTTCCATGCTATACCTAACTAACAAAATGAAAAAGACCGTTATTCTAATTCGTGCATTCCGATAAATTAATTTTTATCGGAATGTCACCAAACGGTTTTCTTCACAAATACTGCTCAACCAAGGTTGAAGTAATGTGCCCCAAAAAGGGTACAATTTTTTTTAGGAAAGAGAACTTAGCTTTACAATCCAAATTAAATCAAACCAAAACATACTAAAAAGAAATGAAAAACAAAATTCTTGTAGCATGTAGCACTGATGCCACCAATATTATTATTCAAAATGTACTGCTTAATGATGCAATAAATATTAAAATGCTTAAGGCAACATGCGGATGGGAGGCGCTGAATCTAATTGCAGCCCAACAGCTGGAAGTGGCTTTTCTTGACTGTAGCCTGAAAAAAATAGACGCTCTCACGATTACTAAACTTGTAAAACAATTAGGATACTGCACCAAAATAATAATTGTGAATAGCAATAAAAATTTACGCACCATGCGTAAGGCAATGGAATACGGTGCGTTGGGATATCTCTCGATACTCCAAAAGCAAGAAATTGAAGACTGCCTCAGCTCGGTATTGAATGGCGAATTTTTCGTAGATACAGAATTGTATTACGACCATTATTTTTCAAAAAATGTGTAGAAGCTAAAATAAATGGCTCGCCCCTTATTTTTTTTAATTCGCTTTATTTTTTTCTTTAAATAAAAAAACGTGCCATACTAACTGCTGTTAGCTTGGCACGTTTTTTTTTTACAAAAGAAATGTACTTACCGAATCACGGTAAATTGTGCTGCCGAAGTTTCTTGCTTAGCACTAAGGTGTAAAATGTAAAGGCCGCTAGCCAAGTTTTTGGTATTTACTAAAGCCGTGTTTCCTTTTATAATGCTGGTGGTGGTTGCCGCTACCCCATACATATTGGTAACTTTTATTTCTTCAATAGTACCATTATTTGTAATGCTAATTTCATTTGTTGCAGGGTTTGGGTACAAAGCGAAATTTCTTTTTTTAACATCACGCGTGGCAACATTAAATATGGGCAGATCAAATTTATATAAATCTTTCATATCCGTAAGATTACTTGAGCCCGCCTCGCCGCTGGTAAAATATACAGAATTATTTATCACGAAAGATCCTGGCGCCCAACGGCTTCCGCCTGGGTGAGGTGGCAAGCTTGTCCATGCATTTGTAATTGGATCAAACTCCCAAAATTCGCCATTGGCCATGTTGCTATGATCCTCGCCCTGGCCGCTAAGCAAATATCCTTTGCCGCCATAAGCAAATTGGGTGCCAGCTACACGTCCTTGTGCGGGTAAGCTAGGTAGGGTAGTCCATGTATTATTTGTAGGGTTATACTTATACAGATCTTTATATATAGAATTTCCATTATGGCCAAAACCTACATAAGCTTCATTATTTATTGCAAAAAAGTAAGGGTGATGACGAGGGAAACTAGGAAAATTTGCTTTTTGAGACCAAGTGTTGCTCGGAATATCATACTCCCACCAATCACTCAAATTACCCGTATTGCCATCTCCACAGCCCACGTATATTTTATTATTGAGCGAAACCATTGCCGGGTGCCGACGCGGTAAGCCCGGGCAATTTGCAAGCTGATTCCAAGAATCTGTAGCCGGATTGTACTCCCAGAAATCATTAAAAATAAAACCAGTATCAATGCCAAAGCCCAAATAGCCTTTGCCATTATTTTCGACCGCATAAGCAAATCCGCGCGGGGTACCAGGGAAATCCGACATGGCCGTCCAACTATCCGTTGCTGGATTGTATTGGTGTACATCATTTTTAAAAATGTAAGTACTACTTTGGGTAGAGTAGCCGGCTACGGCATATCCAAATCCATCAATCGAAAATGTACATACATGATTTCGGGCTTCGTAGCTAGCGGGTAAGCTACCCAGTTGGCTCCAGGTTTGGGCGCTAAGTTGCAGTGAGATTAAACTAAGGGCAGCAAATAATATTTTTTTCATCATAATTTTTTTTTTGAATTTTTTAAAATTAGACTGCGTGGTTTAAAAAAGGGGCTAATTTCTGTCATCTTTTATTTTGTAGAAAAAAAATTGTGTTTTGAGTCGTTCCACGATTTAGATTATTCATAATTTGTGGAACGTTATTTTACAGCATTATATTTACCCCCAATCATACAAAAAAAACTATGAGCACCACCTTGTTACTTTCCTGCGTTATTGGTTATTTTTTACTGCTCATTATTATAGGGTTTATTACTTCTCAAAAAAGTGACAACAACTCTTTTTTCATAGGTAATCGAAATTCCAATTGGGCGCTGGTGGCTTACGGGATGATTGGCGCCTCCTTATCGGGCGTTACATTTATATCCGTACCAGGGGCGGTGGGCGATGGGGCTTGGAGTTATTTGCAAATGGTGTTGGGCTATTTGGTGGGCTACGTAGTAATTGCCAAGGTACTACTGCCGCTGTATTACAAAATGAACCTGACTTCCATTTATACCTACCTCGAAAATCGATTTGGTTTTTGGAGTTATAAAACGGGCTCGGTTTATTTTTTAATTTCGCGGATTATTGGTGCCAGCTTTCGGTTGTTTTTAGTGGCAATGGTGTTGGATCGTTTTATACTTAGCCATTATGGTATTTCGTTTGAGCTTACGGTGGCCATTACTATTTTGCTTATTTGGATATACTCCTTCAAAGGTGGTATCAAAACCATTGTTTATACGGATACATTGCAGACAACATTTATGCTGGCCGCAGCAGCTGCGGTTGTCGTTTATATTGCTGGTGATTTGGATTGGAGCTTTGGTACAACCGTCAGTGAGGTAATGAAGAGTTCTTACTCAGATACTTTTGTGTGGGATATTAGTGCGGGTAATAATTTTTTCAAAAATTTTATTAGTGGTGCGCTCATTACTATTGTAATGACGGGTTTGGATCAGGATATGATGCAAAAAAACTTGAGCTGTAAAAATATAGGCGAGGCACAAAAAAACGTGTACTGGATGAGTAGTGCGCTCGTAATTGTGAATGTGCTTTTTTTAGGCTTGGGTGCATTGCTCTATATTTATTTGCAGCAAAAAGGAATAGGCGGTCTCAATTATGATGCCACTGGTGCATTGGTAGGCGACTGTAAATTGCAGATGAAAAACTTGGAAGGGGTTACAGAATGTTTTAAAAAAGATGAGCTTCTGCCATTTTTATCTTTAGAATATTTTCCACCATTTATTGGTATTTGTTTTATTTTGGGTTTGATGGCAGCAGCGTACTCAAGCGCAGATTCTGCGCTTACGGCACTTACCACCAGTTTTTGTGTAGATCTTTTGCCGCAAGATGAAAATACAATTCCGAAGAAGACGAGGTATTGGGTTCATCTCGGTTTTTCATTGGTGATTTTGATTGTGATTATCGTATTCAGAAAACTGAACGATGACTCAGTAATTACTAACTTGTTCGTAGCGGCCGGCTATACCTATGGCCCGCTTTTGGGAATGTTCTTTTTTGGCATAATTTCCAAAAGAAAACCAATCGATATATTGGTGCCAGTGGTATGTATTCTATCGCCAATCATTACCTACTTTATTAATAGTTATCTCAGCAATAATACAATAGACCTCGGGTTTTTTGTGTTGGACAAATTTCAATTCGGATTTTTATTATTGTTGCTCAATGGATTACTTACATGGTTTGGGCTCTACTTGGCATCAAGTTTCCGAAGTGTTAAGTAGCCTGATTTTATTTAGTGAATTTAAAGTTTTAGTAATGCCGCGTGTATTTCTAACCATATCTGCATTTTGTGATTAATCGGTTTTTATAAATGTATAAAAATTTCGCAGCGTGGCGTTCGCGTTATCGGTTCAAACATTTTATT